>JAQXKS010000001.1 GCA_029010575.1 Bacteroidales bacterium
TCAGGCCAGACTTTTGCCGCCGGCTTCCTTCAGATTCCACCTCACGATGGACACCCTTGCCCTTGGCTATATGCTTCCCGTCATTAGGGCGCATTCGGGACTTTCACCCGTTAGAGCATGCCCATGCTGGGCGTACTAAAGAGAGAGTGGTTATAAGTCCGTAGACTTCTTAGCCACTCTCTTTTTATCTTAAAAGCGATCAAGAATACTACTTCATATTGAGAAGTTCTATCATCTTGATTACAGAAACAGCAATTCTGGTACCAGGTCCGAAGATAGCAGCAGCACCAGCCTGATAAAGAGCATCATAGTCCTGAGCAGGAATAACACCGCCCACTACCACGAGAATATCCTCGCGACCGAGCTTTCTAAGTTCTTCGACTATCTGGGGTACCAGTGTCTTGTGACCTGCAGCAAGAGATGAAACGCCCACGATATGTACGTCATTCTCAACAGCCTGTTTTGCAGCCTCTTCAGGAGTCTGGAAAAGAGGTCCCATATCCACGTCAAAACCACAGTCGGCATATCCGGTCGCCACTACCTTGGCTCCACGGTCGTGACCATCCTGTCCCAGTTTTGCAATCATTATACGAGGCTGACGGCCTTCTCTCTTAGCAAAGTCAGCAACCATTGCCTTAGCCTTTTCGAAGTCAGCATCATTTTTGACCTCAGAAGAATATACACCTGTGTTCATACGTATTACAGCTTTATATCTTCCTACTACCACTTCACAGGCATCAGAAATTTCACCGAGGGTTGCACGATTGCGGGCAGCCTCAACAGCCAGCTCGAGAAGGTTACCAGTACCAGTCTCGACAGCCTTAGTGATAGCAGCAAGTGATTCCTTAACCTTTTCATTATCCCTCTTGGCACGAAGTTCCTGAAGTCTTCGTATCTGGGATTCGCGAACTTTGGTATTGTCGATATCCAGAATTTCGATAGGATCTTCCTTTTCGAGACGATATTCATTGATACCGATAATCTTGTCAATTCCTGAATCAATACGAGCCTGTTTACGTGCAGCAGCCTCTTCGATACGAAGTTTAGGAATACCTGTTTCAATAGCCTTGGCCATACCGCCGAGTTCCTCGATTTCGCAGATATGCTTCCAAGCATTGTGTGCGATTTCATTGGTCAGGTATTCTATGTAATATGAACCTGCCCAAGGGTCGATACCCCTGCACACATTGGTCTCTTCCTGAATATAGATCTGGGTATTGCGGGCAATACGTGCAGAGAAGTCTGTAGGAAGTGCAATAGCCTCGTCGAGCGCATTGGTATGAAGTGACTGTGTATGTCCCAGAGCAGCACCCATAGCCTCGATACAGGTTCTTGCAACATTATTGAAAGGATCCTGTTCGGTAAGCGACCATCCTGAAGTCTGACAGTGTGTTCTGAGAGAGAGAGACTTGGGATTCTTGGGATTGAAAGTACTTACTATCTTGGCCCAGAGCATACGTGCGGCACGCATCTTTGCGATTTCCATGAAGTGGTTCATACCTATAGCCCAGAAGAAAGAGAGACGGGGAGCAAAAGCATCCACATCGATACCTGCCTTGATACCGGTTCTCAGGTATTCCAGACCGTCAGCAAGAGTATAAGCCATTTCAATGTCACAGGTAGCACCAGCCTCCTGCATATGATAACCAGAAATGGAGATGGAGTTAAACTTGGGCATATACTTGGATGTATATGCAAAGATGTCTCCAATGATTCTCATCGAGAATTCAGGGGGATAGATATATGTGTTACGCACCATGAACTCCTTGAGGATGTCATTCTGAATAGTACCTGCCATCTCTTCAAGCTTGGCACCCTGTTCCTGAGCAGCTACGATATAGAAAGCAAGAATAGGGAGCACTGCTCCGTTCATGGTCATGGAGACAGACATCTTGTTCAGAGGAATCTGGTCAAAAAGAACCTTCATATCCTCAACGCTGCAGATGGATACACCGGCTTTGCCGACATCACCCACTACTCTGGGGTGGTCAGCATCATATCCTCTATGTGTGGCCAGGTCAAATGCGACTGAAAGACCCTTTTGTCCAGCGGCAAGATTCCTGCGATAGAAAGCATTGGACTCTTCAGCAGTCGAGAAACCGGCATACTGACGGATAGTCCACGGCTTCATCACATACATGGTGCTGTAAGGACCGCGAAGAAAGGGAGCGACACCGGCAGCGTAATGCAGATGTTCGTAACCTTCATTGTCTTTTTCGGTGTAAATCTCCTTCACATTGATATGCTCCGGAGTTTCCCAGATATTCTGCTGGGGAGCTGCTGAAGCTGCACAACTGTCTGCGCAGGCTCTGTCAAATACTATATCTTTAAAATTAGGACGCATATTTCAATCAATTAAAGGGGTTTGATACCGAGTTTTTCCTGATAGCCTCTGAGTGTTTCGAGAACATTGCTCTTTACACTGATGAAGTTGGTGATACCAGCGGCAGTAAGAGCATCCTTGCATGCAGGCTCACCTGCTACAACGACTATTGCCTTGTCACCGATAAGTTCAGCAATCCGTGGTGCACCTTCAGCATATTCATCATCCGAAGAACATGCCACAACAATTTCGGCTCCTGACTCAAGAGCGGCCTTGACACCCTCTTCAACTGAAGCGAAACGGTTGTTGTCAATGATACGGATGCCGGCTACTGCAAAGAAGTTTGAAGAGAACTGAGCCCTTGCACGGCACATAGCCAGATTACCGAATGTCAGCATGAATGCCTTAGGTTCCTTTCCGCTACGGTCTGTAGCCAGACGAAGTGCTTCGAAAGCCTGTGCAGCACGATAAGGTCTGAGAGGTTCAACATCACCTTGTGCACAAGTACATCCGCAAGGCTGTCCCATAAGTGTAGGGATTTCACGGGAAACAATCTCTTTGGTAATTTCATCTGAAGCCTTTTCCAGGAAGTTAGGATACTGGTTGGTTCCCAGAAGAATATCCCTGCGTGTTGCAAGATTCTTGTCCTTCTTGTCAGATACTTCCTTGATAGCAGACTGAATGACACCTGCCTTGAACTGTTCGATATATCCACCCTCATTTTCGATAGAGCGGAACAGGTTCCAGGCTGCTTCAGCTATCTTGGATGTAATGGTCTCTACATAGTATGAACCGGCTGCAGGGTCTACCACTTTATTAAAGCGGGCCTCCTCCTTAAGAAGGTTCTGAACATTGCGTGAAATACGGTTTGAGAAATCTGAAGGTACTCTGTATGAGAAATCGAAAGGCACCACTTCGAGGAAATCGACACCTGCAATAGCGGCACTCATAGCTTCGGTAGTACCACGAAGCATGTTCACATAAGAGTCGTAAACAGTCTGGTTATACTCAGAAGTGGTGGCAAAGATAATCATCTTTTCAGCACACCTGCTTTCACATCCGTACTGTTCTACCACATTTGCCCAGAGCATACGAGCAGCTCTGATTTTTGAAATTTCCATGAAATAAGAGCTTCCTATGCCAAAGCAGAAGAAGATCTTTCTGGCGATATCACTAATCTTCAAGCCCAAATCGCTAAGACGGCTCAAGTATTCGCTACCTACACTCAATGCGAAAGCAAGTTCCTGGGTAGATGTTGCACCACAGCTGTTATAGATGTAAGCATCTACTGCGATAGTTCTCACATGTTTATAAGGAAGCGCTATCTTCACGGTTTCTGCCAGAGCTTCGAATGACTTGTCACAGCACAGCTTTCCTGTTCTGTTGAGATAGGATACGGGGCTGAAATCGAAGTATGCCCTGACTGATTCCTTTTCCAGCCCCAGAGAATCCAGATAAGCAATAAAGTTTCTCAATGGAGCGAGATTCTTCAAGCAGCATCCGGCAAAGCTGACGGGAGTCTTGTCAAGGGATATTCCGTTAAGTAATGTTGCGAATTCGGCAACAGTGATTTCCCTGTCACCATCGATATAGAAGGTAAGAGACTCGACCCCTTTGGTAAGTCTAAGGGTTGCACTTGCATTTGCTGTAGCGAAATCATTGGCGCAGCAGCATACTCCTTCGTTAATAAACCAGTTGTTGTCTGATTTTGTACCTCTTACAAAAGGAAACTCTCCGGGTTTCTTACCCACATATTTGAGACCCTCCATATCTTCTGCACGATAGTAAGGGCGGATAGAAAATCCGTCAGGAGTCTTCCATACGAGTTTTTTGTCGTAGTCAGCACCTTTGAGATCCTTTACGATTACCTCTTCCCACTGTGAAGTAGGAACCGGAGGAAATTCAGTAAATAATTTTTCTGCCATATTTATTGGATCTTGATGGTTAATATTGTGAATTACAAAAGATTTTCATCTACCAGATAAGGAATGGTAACCTTGAGTTCGGGAGTACGTTCCATCTCTCTGCGGATAGCGAACATAGCACCCTTGTTGCGAGCCCAACTGCGGCGAGCAATACCATTATTAACATCCCAGTGAAGCATCATCTTGATTCTGCGGTCGGCATCTTCACTTCCGTCGATAACCATACCGAAGCCACCGTTGATTACCTCTCCCCAGCCTACACCGCCACCGTTGTGTATAGATACCCAGGTAGCGCCTCGGAAAGAGTCTCCTATCACATTCTGAACAGCCATATCTGCTGTGAATGAAGAGCCGTCATAGATATTCGATGTCTCTCTGTAGGGCGAGTCAGTACCTGATACATCATGGTGGTCACGACCCAGTACTATAGGAGCTGAAATTCTTCCTTCGCGGATTGCGCGGTTCATTTCGAGAGCGATCTTGATACGTCCTTCAGCATCTGCATAGAGGATACGTGCCTGCGAACCAACTACGAGTTTGTTCCTTGAAGCCTCTTTAATCCAATGGATATTGTCTTCCATCTGAGGTCTGATTTCATCCGGAGCAGTCTTTGCGATCTCTTCGAGAACAGTAGCTGCTATGCGGTCTGTTTCAGCCAGGTCTTCAGGCTTTGAAGAGGTACATACCCATCTGTAGGGGCCGAATCCGTAATCAAAGAAGAGAGGTCCCATAATATCCTGAACATAAGAAGGATATCTGAAAGTTCCGTTGGGATTGAGGATATCTGCCTTAGCTCGTGATGCTTCGAGGAGGAAAGCGTTACCATAGTCAAAGAAGTACATTCCGTTGGCTGTCAGTTTATTAATAGCAGCAACATGTCTTCTGAGAGTCTTCTGCACTTCACGTTTGAACTTATCAGGATCCTTTGCCATCATTTCGTTGGACTCTTCATAAGTGAATCCTGCCGGATAATAGCCACCTGCCCACGGATTATGGAGAGATGTCTGGTCAGATCCCAGATCCACATCCACTCCCCTCTTTACGAGTCTCTCCCACAGATCTACCACATTACCCTGATATGCAAGTGAAACCGCCTCTTTTCTTTCACGAGCCTGCAGAGCCCTGTCGATAAGAGGATCAAGTTCTGTATATACTTCATCTACCCATCCCTGTGAATAACGGGTGCGGATAGCTTTTGGATTGATTTCGGCTATGATACCTACTACGCCGGCAATAACGGCCGCCTTAGGCTGTGCTCCTGACATTCCTCCAAGACCAGAGCTGACGAAAATCTTGCCCCTGTTTTCACATCCTGGCTTGCTGTGCATTCTGGCTGCATTCATAACGGTGATAGTGGTACCGTGAACGATACCCTGAGGACCGATATACATGAAAGAGCCTGCTGTCATCTGACCGTACTGAGAAACGCCCAATGCGTTGAATTTTTCCCAGTGGTCCTTTGATGAGTAGTTAGGGATAACCATACCATTGGTCACGATAAGCCTTGGAGCATCCTTGTGTGAGGGGAAAAGTCCCATAGGATGACCTGAATAGAGTACAAGGGTCTGCTCATCTGTCATCTCAGAAAGATACTTCATTGTCAAACGATACTGCGCCCAGTTCTGGAAAGCAGCTCCGTTACCACCGTAAACGATAAGTTCGTCAGGGTGCTGGGCAACTGCCATATCGAGGTTATTGGAAATCATAAGCATGATTGCCGCTGCCTGTCTGCTCTTTGCGGGAAAATCGTCTATGGTACGCGCATAAATCTTGTAATCGGGTTTGAGCCTGAACATATATATTCTGCCATATGTCTCAAGCTCTTCCTTGAATTCAGGAATCAGCGTCGCGTGATGTTTGGGGGGAAAATATCTAAGCGCATTTCTGATAGCAAGTTTTTTCTCTTCTGCTGTCAGAATCTGCTTTCTGTGTGGTGCATGATTAACTCCGGGATCCAGAGGCTTCGCAGGGGGAAGCACATCGGGAATACCTTCAATGATTGCTTTTTGAAAATCAGTCATATCTATTAATATATTATCTTACAAAGATAGAATTTTTCTGTTAAAAAGGTAAAAAAAATGCCGGTCGCCAAGGACCGGCATGTAGTTCATCTTATTTTCCGAATCTTTTCTCTTTAATTTTCACGATTTGATCCTGCAGAACATCGACGCAATCGACTACAGCATCCTCAAAAGTGTCTGCTGTCCTTTCTATCACCAGGTCATCACCGGGAATGCCCAGAATAACTTTCACACTCTTTTTATGGTCCGGCTGCAGGGTAAGATTTACGTCACATCTTACGATGTTGTCAAAAAACTTTTCAAGCTTGCCTACTTTTTTGTTAATGAAATCAAGAAGCTTCTGATCAGCATCGAACTTGATCGATTGAATGTTAATGTTCATTTTTACCTCCGTTTTTTGCTCTTGGGTGAGCGGTTAAATATGTTTTTTTCAATTGTTCAAAGGAGTTGTGGGTGTATACTTGTGTCGCGGCAAGCGACGAGTGTCCCAGAACCTCTTTGATAGAATTGAGATCTGCCCCGTTGTTAAGCAGGTGCGTCGCAAAGGAGTGTCTCAAGACATGCGGAGATTTCTTTCCGCTGAAAGCATCGAGTCCGTCAAACTCCTCATGAACCATCTTATTGACAAAATCGGGAGTTATTTCCTTTCCCGTATCTGTCAAAAAGAAAGCATCGCTCCCACACTGAGGAAAATCCTCCGTAATTCTCTTCAAATATAATAAAATTTCACGACATACACTATCGGGTACTGGAATTTCTCTCATTTTGTCTCCTTTACCGACAATGCGAAAAACATGGCGTGCCCTGTCAAAGTCACCCCTTCTGAGCGAAGAGAGTTCCGCTCGTCTCATTCCGGTGGAATAAAGAAGCAGAATCATCATGACATTACGGTGAAAGTGGAAATCTCTGGATGAAAGAGGGGCCTCTTCTGAACCTACCCCCTTCATCTCGAAATAGTAATCCATAGATTTTTCGGTAAAAAAGGCAGGAAGCCTTGCAGGCTGCTTGGGACGTGGCACCTTCCTGATAGGATTGGAGTCCATCACACCCTCTCTCATCAGATAACGGCAGAAGCTGCTCAGAGCACTCAGGTGCAGATTCACCGTAACAGGACTCTCACCCCTTTCCAGAGAAAAGGCTATATACCCTCTAACCATCCTGATTGTCAGCGCCTGACGGATAAGCTCATCTGTCATGTAAGCCGCGACCTGCTCCTTCGGGTACTGTTGATAGACAAAAGAGAAAAAGGCTTCAAGGGCATCTCTGTAAATAATTGCAGTACGGGAAGAGTATCTCCTTCCTGACTCTATGTATCTGATATATTGTTCAATCATTCCAAATAGGTTATATACAAAAATATGCCATTTTTTTGGAAGAAAGAAAAAATCAAGTATATTTGCGCCACTAAACAAAAGGAGGTGATAAAAGAATGATTATTGTACCTATCAAAGAAGGCGAAAATATTGAAAAATCTTTGAAGAAATTCAAACGTAAATTCGAAAAAACCGGTATCGTTCGCGAACTTCGTAACAGAAAGACCTTCGAAAAACCTTCTGTTAAAAGAAGAACAGAGATCAAGAAGGCCATCTACGTACAGCATCTTAGACTGCAGGACGAATAATTGAACGGACCTTCAATATAAAAAAGGAGGGTGACCAAAAGGTCATCCTCTTTTTTTGTGGGTAGAGAGCTGCAGCGTCAGCAACTTAACTATTTCACTCTGGTAAGTACGATATCACTCTGTGCAATCATAACGTCTGCATTGCCATTGAGAAGGAATACAGCAGGTCTGTATGAGAGATTGTCGTATTCTGCCACAGGAACGCTGGCCTTAATGGTCATAGTATTCTTGTCAGCCGAGAGTTCTACAGGGAACGATGCAGGTGCAAGTGCATAAGAGTCATAGTTGCAGCCCACAAAATAGAACGCTCCATTTTCTGTATAGTTGAGCAGGTATTCATTCCTTGATGTAGGAACTGATATCTGGTCTGCGCTTCCAATTTCGAGGAAAATCTTAGGGCCGCAGTCTCTATATGCCAATGAAGGGTATTCTCCCCAGTAAGAAGGATCGTTGGCCATCAGTTCAGCAGGAGTGACCATTTGGAAATTTGCAGCTTTATAGAAGGGGAATCCTTCAACTACAAGTCTGTTGATAGCCCTATATTCTTCTTTGCTCAGATCGTCAAATCCCTGAGAGATGACCACAGGTTCATCTGTAAATGTAGCGGTAACCTGATCTCCATACTCATTTCTGACATAAGCAGTATATGAAACATTCCAAGTTCCAAGAAGATCTTCGAACAGAGTTGAAGTTACCTGAGGAACATCAGGACGTTTTTCTGTCTTGAACTGCTTTGCCACATAAGTCTCTTCACCTTCGAGTGTTCTAACACCTACCACACAGACATAATCTGTCGTTCTGTAGAGATCCTCTACACCGAACCAAATACCGTTAGGTGTCTTGATATCGGGGAATTCCTTATCGTTGAACTGTGTTCCATAAAGTGATACCAGCTCTGCATCACTCTTACCTGAGGTCTCATACTCCGCCAGTGTCAGAACATAGCGGATAGCCTGATATGCCAGGTCATCAGCCTTCACATTGATATCCACAGCTCTGTCTTCCTGTCCGAAACGATGTTCGACAGTAACAGTAACTTCAGACTTCTTTCCACTTGAAGGAGCAGTCCTGAAATCCTTCATGAGAAGGGATACTCCGTCATCTTCACCTACCACTGCGACATATACACGGCTGTCTGTATCAGTCTTGATATCATGTCCTGGACCCTTTCCGGGACCGTAGAGTTCATCGGAAGGACCGGTGAACATTCTTCCGCCTTCAGGAAGCATGATAATCTGTGCAATCATCGCATCATCTGCACCAAGACTGTGTGCATAATCATACCATTCAGCTGTATTTACATACACATGATACTGTTTAACCTTATGGTCGGGAGTACATTTGACACGGCAAGTGGTAGAGGTAATGTCATAAACTTCGATATCCACAAGGGCATCAGTCGTGCTGCCCTCCTTTGTCCTGAACTTGATAATTTCAGCAGTAGATGAATTTACATCCTGAACCATGATATAGTAGGGATAAGAGGGGTAAACCTCCATCTTGGTATCGTTGTAATACTGTCCGTTTGACCACTCAAACTCCCTGTATCCGCTTTCAGGGAAACCGAAGTTGGAAAGCCATGATTCGGGAGAATCAGCGTACATATGGTAAGAAGTGCTGTCAGCAACGGAAAATTTATAAGATTTTCCTTCTCCGTTAATAGCAAATTTGAAATATGTATCACCAATTTCCAAAATAGTAATCATACCTGACTCAGAAGTGGATACTTTGAGTGTCTCTACTTTAGAATAAGTCTTTCCTTTGGAAGCGACAGCATAGATAAGATATTCAGTAGCAGGAGAGAGGTCCTTCACAGAGATGGTCTGCTTGAAGTTTGCAGGAAACTCTCCAAAATTGGAGTTGATCAGTTCCTCAGGCTTTGGTATAGCAGGAGCATCTGAGGCTATTACTACTGAGTAACCATAATAGAGAGCATTTTCACATTCCAATGTGAATTCGATAGATTTCTGAAGCAAATTACCAGGGGTAATTGTCAGGTTAAGAGAGGTTGTGTCATCCGGATTAGGCTGAGGTTCCGGATCGGGATTGTTTCGCTTGCAGCTTGCAAAGAGAGTTAACAAAACAATCGAAAAGGTTAATAAAATCTTTTTCATTTTATGAATTGTTTAACTAGTAAATAAGTTCCATTTTGTCTACCCACAATTTGCTTTGAGACGAGCCGGTCAGGTAATCGCCCAGATAGCTTGAAGCGCATGTAATGATAATGTGGGTAGGTCTGCGATCAAGGCTCCTGTAGTCAAGGGGAATCTCCACCTGCTGCCATCCATCCGTGGACTCTGCGAGCACCAAATGGCCAAATCCGATGATACCATCAGACTCAGAGGTGTAATAAATACCGTCGGAAGTATTTACATATACCGGAGACTCGGGGACACCCCCCATCTTCCTATAGTCCCAATCACCGACAGAGATAGCCACCTCGCACCTATCGTTGTCACCTATGGCGACATTGTCTCCTGGAGGAATACCCTTGATTATATCCACTTTGCCGCTATGATATTTGACCCACACTCGAAGGGCCTTGGGACGGGTAGCCCAGGGACGACCGTAATTGACCGCGCCTCCCGATGTTCCCACCAGTTTGGCAAAACGTCCGAGAAAAATATTTCCGCAAGCAAGCAGACCTACAAAATTCTTGGTCTCGCACCTTACAGAATATTCTCCATCCACCTTTTCATCTGCATCTGGATAGGTCAGGACTATACCCAGACTTCCGGTGCCGTTCACACCGTCTGGACCTTCACCATTGCCACTTGCCCAAAATATTTCTCTACAATCTTCAAACTCAGATGAGGGATCATACCACTTATAATACCCCTTGTTCAGGTCATTCATCTGACTCTCAGGCTTTGAGCCCGTAACCACAGAAAAGACCTCGAAACTGTTGTTGGGAAGCTGTGTGTCAGGGTCTGTTTTGAAAGAGTAGACCTCAGTCATTTCCGAACCACTATAAGCATAATATTCGTATTGAGTGTCTGGGTTCAAGAATTTCAGATGAGCAGTAAATTCACCACCATCCGAAACGATATCTGAGCTGCTGACCGTACTCCAATCAGATCCCTCATCTTTTACCCTGTACTTGAAGCCGTTATCCATTCCTGCGACACCGACTGCAGTAATATAGGCCTCTTTGGTCCATGGATTCACACTCTTAACATTGATAGAGATATCTGACTGCTCTACGAAAATAGTCCAATACTCATTGACATCAAAGTATGAGACTGCAAGTTCAAATGGAGTCGGATTCCCATTCTCATCACAGAAATTGAATATCTGTGTAATATCGTGAGAATATGTAGTAAGTCCCTTTGGACCCAGTTTCATTGAAGTAACTTTGACCTTACTCAGATTCACACTCTTACGCACATACGCAATAATCCTCTTATTGGCCGCATCTATTACGGTTGCACCTATCTGGCCATCCACCGTAAAATAGCGTTCCACATCCCACTTGCATGAGAATGTCCACTGATAATCCTGATATGTACTCAGAATGAATGTCTTCGGTTCACTTAGATTGTGAACGCCCACAGGATCCTCAGAGAAAGTAACGTTCTCTTTATCCACCTTAACGGAGAGAATCTTGACCTTCTTGGGATTGTAGGTCTCGTCAAGAACTACGGTAACAGTTCTCTTGTCGTTATCAATAAGAGCAGTGCCCCCATCAACATCCACAGATAAGATTACCGGAATCACCTTTGGATACGGCACATCATTCCTCACACAAGCTGCACATACAAGGAGTACTATAGCTGATAAAATATAGCGTTTCATATTATCCTCGAATTATAAATGAACAGTTATTCCAAAACTAAGAGCCAGAAGGTTGAGTTTGGATTGAGCCCTGAAAGAGAGCCTGTCTCCGACAAAAACACCATCCTTGAAGCCCTTGGAGTAATTATAGGAGATATCTGCAAGACTCACTGAAGCGTAAATCGAGACATTGTTCATTGGAAAATAGACAATACCCGGACTCAGCACCAGCGAGATCTTGTCATTGGTAGAGTATGAAGAGTGCATATCCTGAACAAAAACATCTGTCCTGGACCTGACATAACCCAAAGCGGCATCAATGAAGAAGCCCACCCTGGCCAACCTGTCAAGACCGATATATGACCTATTAAACAGGTACGCACTATAAGAAAGATACTTTGCTCTGATATTCTCAATATCGAGCGAGAAATTACCCAGCAGATCAAGTGTAGAGGCATCAATAAGACAATTGCCCGTAGAGTATTTGAAACGCAGACCCGCACTCTGGTTATTCATATAAGCAAAACCTCCCTGCAAAGAGATATCCAATATGGAAGCATTAGCTGAAGTGCCATCTAAAATAAGTAGATAATCACTATTATCCGTACTGATATTCATATAAGAGGCAGCCATACCTATCTGCCAGTCTCCCTTTGGAATAATAGTATAGGATGCCAATCTCCTTTTATGCAAGGAGTCATGTACCATAGAATCAGCGGAAGCAGCTTCCCAAGCATGAATGTTGCCGGAAAAGATCATTAAGGCAAACAATGATGATAGTATATAGTGTATCCTTTTCATAGTACCTTATAAATAATATGCCAATCCGACACTTATTGTCGCAAAGTTAACAGTAAGACTCGCATTTGAAATACCATCAGAGCCATATGCAACCTGATTATGGACCTGAGACGACCAGCCATAATTGAAGCCGAGCACGCCGACACTCAGCTCCAGGGCAAGATGGTTGGTCAGAAAAGCGGAAATACCGGGATTGACTCCAACAAAAATTGTATTACGCGAAGTAAAAGTTCCCTTGGTATCAGAAGCTATATAAGCGGTATTCTTCAGTCTGGAATTGGAATAGCCAATTTCCACCTGAGCAAACATGGAGAAACGACCTGAAGATCCCAACGGGATATAAGGCCTGAGCAACAATGCTCCAGAGAATTTCTGAGACAATAGAAGATAATCCTTGACACTCATAGATATCTCTGAGATAGAGAGGTTCGCACTGCTCAAATCGAGGTATGTTCTGTCATAATCAACTCTGAATCCTACCCCGACATTATTCCTGACCATATAGAGAAAATGCGGTGAAACAGAGATCGAGTATCCATTTGAATTAATTCCATCGACAATCAAATAATTATAGTCCTTCATCGAATGATAGGAGAACTGTATATTGCCTCCGATGGTAAAAGTACCTTTGCCGGCAAAGATCCTTTCGTTCAATCGGCCATACCCTCTATCGATCCTCTGGGCATAAGCACCTGAAGTGCCTGCACCCAGAAGAACAACAGCTAAAATAATACAGAGACTTTTTCTTGTCATCAATCCTTTATTCGTAAATTAATTCAGCATTATCCAGATAAAGTTTCGCAGAATCGCATCCGGTAAAATAGTTACCATAGATGGATGATGCGCACGAAATGATAATATGTGTCGGATAATCTGTCATATTGCGGTACTCCAAAGGAATGGTAATCTGGCGCCATTCTCCCGGATTCACTTGTGATGTGCCACCGCTGTTTATCTTTTCATATCCGTCACCAGAGAGAGTATACTCACCATAGGCAATGGTACTTGCATCCGTAGTGAAGTCAACGAATGTAGCAGAATTGGAAGTATTTATATGTACAGGAGAATCCTTTGTTCCACCATACTGACGATAATTCCATGTACCGATAGCAATCTGGATATTGGCACAGTCGTATGTAACATTCTTTTCAACTGTTACACCTTCAGGAACATTCTTAACGATATTGATTTGTCCTGCATTGTACTTTACCCATATTCTCAATGCTGTGGGGCGCGATGTCCATGGACGGCCGAAATTCACCTTGCCACCTGATGTTCCTTCAAGACCCGCAAACTGGCCTGTAAAGATATTGCCAGCTGCCAGAATACCTACCAAAGAAGAAGACTGGGCACATACGGAATAATTTCCGTCAACCGCATCTTCCGAAGGAGCAGTAATGACAATACCCATGGAAGCTGAACCATTTACACCCTCACTGCCTTCACCGTTTCCGGAGCCCCAGAACATGGTTTCACCCTCAGGTACACCACATGAAGGATCATACCACTTGTAGTAGCTCTTGCCAGAAACAAGACTGATATACTCAAAGCTGTGGTTGGGAAGTGCAGGAGCCATATCTGTAGTAAAAGAGAGAGACTCTCCGACTGTCTGGCCGTCAATCACGAGCCTGTATTCATACTCTGTAGAGGGTACAAGACCGGTAAGCACACCATCATAAAGTCCCTCACCCACGCGAGTGGCATCAGCAACCATCCACTGTGAATCCTGAGAAGCCTTATACGAAAACTTGATCAACGAAGGATCTGAATATTCAGACTCATCCACATCCGCATGAACATAAGCTCTGCCAGCCCATATTTCATATACCCTCGACTGTGAAAGACCGGTAGAGACTGGTTCGAACACCACCATATCCTCGACAACCTCAGTAGAGTAGTCAACCATAAGATCCATACTCAGCTCACCATCCTTGATAGTATATTTTACTGTAGTACGATAGGCCTTGCCTCCCTCCACATCAGGAATGACACCCTCCCTGACAAAGGAAGAACCATCATTTGCAAGAGTTCCAGAAAACCTCCATTTCAAAGAGGGTTCAATCTCACCATCCACAATAAAATAGCCCTCATTAGCAGAATGGGAAAGATCATAAACCAAAGTAGATGAAGAGTCTTCAAGATCCATACCTACTGTAAAGGAGAATCCATCGTTAAAATTCTCAGCCACTGTGGGATCAAAAGAGACTACAGTGACTACATTGGAAACACCCGCCTGAACCTGAACACTTGTATTCTGTCCGGCAATGATTTCGAAAGAGCTTGAGCCGAAATAACTCTTGGAGTCCCACGAAGCTTTCATCGGAGAGACTTTGGCAGCTTCACCGGCAGTAACATCCACCCTGTAAGATTCAGCAGGCAGATAGATAGCAGATGGAATTTCACTATATTTATAACTGCGGATCAACCCGCTGAAATCACCCTTGTAGATATTGACATTGGCTTGGGACAACAACTCATCCTGTGACATCGATTTTGTCTGGGAAGACATGCAGAGACTCAGTGAAACAGAGCCCTCTCCATCACCTGGCACTACACTCCTCTGACTGCAGGAAGCAAACAGTACGGGAAGCACTGCCACAAAGTATTTAATGATATTATTTATTTTCATAAACAACATTCTCCCTCATTTATTCAACAATCATAACAATAGGGAAAGAAGCTTTACATCCCTGCGCATCAGTAATATTCATGGTAAATGTATGTCTTCCTCCATATAGGGTAATAGCATCCTGAGCTGCACACAGATCAAAAGGAACCTCTGTCATGCCCACCAGTTCAGGTCCATGAGTAAAGGGAACCACCTGGAAGATAATTTCATTGTCTGGAGAAGGATTGACCAAATCAAGGACTGTTGCCCCGGCAGCAGCCACAGCTCTATTGAAATCCTCATTTGTAGAGCTTATCTCCACATTGAACTTCTTGATGCCGTTAGGAACAGTAGCTTTGAAGAAAAGCTTAAGATCTTTTTCATCAGGTGAAGGGACATAAATGGCTCCCATATCTGTAATATCTGGATCACATCCTGCTTCGTAATCAAATACGAAAGTCATGTCTCCATCGCCCTTAGGTGCCTGAGGATCCTCACCTATCACAGGTTCTTCTGTCTCAATACTGTTGCCCAAAACCTCGTCATCGACAAAATCATTGATAACGACATCGAATGTAGCGTCTCCCTGATCATTCACCTTCTTGACAAACTTAATCTGACGCCACTGTCTGGGCTCGAGACCGGAAATACTCTTGGTCATCTTCTGGCTCTTTCCCTCTATCGATCCCTTGAAGGTAACCACAAGAGTGGTATTTGCACCACCATTCAACGAGAAATAACCTGCTGACTTGTCATAATTGGCCTTTCCTTCACTGTAAGTCATTTTATATTCGAGCGGATATCCTGCTGCTACCTCAACAGTAGCCACACCGTCACCGGTAACACTTGCAAGGAACTCATCACTATAACTTACAGTAACCTTGCATTGAAGAAGTGTACATGTCAATGTACCCAAAGATGTCTTCTCACCAGCCACCATAGAAAATGTTTTGGTCGCTCCATAGACGGGCTGTTCAAAAGCAGCCTGTGGAATCTCCTCAGAAACTGAGCGGGCCACAAGAACATAATCACCTGCAGGAAGCATGACTTTATTGTCATCAGCCTTGAACTGCTCATAACTCTTCCTTAAGATGGTATTTCCATCTGCTGTATTTATCATTATTGTATAAGATCCTCCGGCAGCAGATGAAGCCTTTGTGAAGAGAGAATCATCTGTCGTAATGGTGAAATCCGAGAGTTCGAGTGTACCATTGGGATTCTCTTCAACTGTAATCCTGGAAGCACACGAAGAGAGGGCAAGCATCAGTGCCGCCATCAATATATATCCTGTTCTTTTATTCATATACATATAATTGAAAAATTAATCATTAAGTTCGATATCCTCAAGTTCGACACTCTCTATAGTATCATTGAAAGAGATAGTAATCGTTGCCCCGCCAATACCTTCCGCATCGAAAGCGAGTTCATAGCAAGTAGCCGGTTCAAGTCCCGTATACTCTTTGGAGAAGGATTTGGTACTTCCTCCTTGAGAAGTTACATTACCGGAAACTGTAATCTTGTAGGCATCCACGAAAGCGCCCCTGTTTTCGGATATAGGGAAAGCAATTTCATTCCCGTTACCAGTGGTAACTACAAAATCACTTGAAACAAAGTAGTTAGTGAAAGTATTACTTCTGGTCACTTTCACAATAGAATTAGTAAGAGCAGCAGGTACAGAGACATTGGTGGTCTCACCTCCGGTCACTGTAAAAGATGAAGAACCAGTAAAGAATGGTTTGTCAAAACCCTCCTCCCCTTCAGTTCCATATGAGACAGCTGCCTCGTAGGCACCTGCAGGAATCTTGGTAGAAGAATCCCATTCTGAAAGCAGACCTTCATAGAGAGATACCCCGTCACCATCAGTAACATTAAGCGTAAAATCACCTGGAGCGGGAAGTGCAGTATAAGAGGATACAGCACCCTTAGTAATTTCCGTTACATAAATGTCATTCTCAACCGAAAATGACACCTTTCCAGACTTGTCCCCGATAGAAGAAATGTTACAAGATGTGGCAACATATAAGGAAAGTGTTAAAAAAATCGTCTTTCTTAGATTCATAACTGTTTAAAATTAGTGAATATATATCTTTATATTATCCAAGTATAGATAATACTGAGAATTTGAAGCAATATGTTTGGTATTTCTGTCGGTACCCATCATGAACACGAACCTTGTTGCAGATGTACATCCGTTGACATCGTGAACCTTATGAGTCATCTGGGCAGCATTGCCGCTTGAATGTCTTTCAGACTCGTAAACGACAGAACAGCTGGAGGCCATATCTCCTACATAGACACCGTCGATAGGAGAGTCCTGACTTGAAGTGTGAGTACCCAAGATATAGAAAGCCATCTTATTTCGAGAGTCATCCACATTAAGACCTGCAGGGACAACTATGGAATAATCGTACTCGAAAACGACATTGACAGAAGAGCCCTCCTTTATGCGGGACATTGCGGGAGTATCCAGACGGCCTGCAAGTCTTTCAACCACCCACGCTCCGGACTGATAACGGGAGTTTATCCTTGCATTCTCTCCTTCGTACAGGGCAAAACGAGCTGCATTCCAGCCATTGTCAGGCATATACCCATCAAGAAGGTACCCGGTCCAGTTTCTCTCGTTACCCGTCGTATAATCATCATCCTTGCTATATGAAGCGGCACCTGAAAAATCTTCGTACAGAAGGTATGGTACATCTCCCAAAGAGATGGCAGCCATCTTTCCGCTTAAAGAGAGTGCAGAAGCGGGAATCGGAAGAACAGAAACGGTATTGGCTGTCTCGAACACCACAGTGGCCCTGCCTCCACTGACAGCAGCACAGATTCTGTCAAACTGTGCGACCTGCTCAGAACCTGTATACTCACAGTCAAATTGGAAATTCTCATAAAACTCACTATCATTATGGCTATATGAGAGCAGAAGCTCCTCACCCTCCTTTATATATACATCGGTAAGAGCCTCTCCGATATAATTGCTGCCAACATATAGTGTAACCTTTGCAGAGATGACACTCTCACTCAGGGAGAGCCTCACAGGAGTGGAGTGACCTGCAGCAAAAAATCTTCCTTCGACAGAGATAGGCTCCGCCTTAAACATCTTTTCAGCAGTATATGCAGTGACAAAAAGAGAATCGGACGAGGTAAAATCCCGGGTAGAAGGGAAGAGTCCCGCACATGCATAATTATAGCTGTCTCCTTCAGAAACAGTCAGTGCATCGGTCAGTTCGAGAACAATGGAGTTGCCACCCTCAGAGAGGATGCCCGGGGTATCCGGGGCAGTGACATCCATACTGTAATTGCCGGTAACATTGTAAGGGAGCGAAATCTCCAGTCTCCTGATGGAATCTGTTCCAAGGGGAGATCCCTCAGGCACGAAGAATCTGAACTGATGTAACAGATGATTCATATAGAGATTAAGAACTGTTCCGTTATTGCCATCTTCGATACTTCTGAGAGGTCCACCCGGAGTAGGGCTGCACACTATAATATCAGCACCTCCCGAGAGTCTGCCGTCCTGAACTTCAGGAATGTTGAAAACGACATCTGTACCCTCTGCACTCACAGGAAGAGGAGAACACCCATAATAAGTATAGCGTTCCTCAGGCATTTCCTGTGAAAGAGTAGCAGTAAAGAGAGCACTAAAATCTGAAAAACCGTACACTGAAAACTGAACATTATTCAATATGAAATTCCCTGAAGGGTTCACCGCCCACAGGGCAAGACGATCACCCTCACACCATACAGATGAGAGTCCGTCCTGAGAGATAATAGGCTTGGTAAGTGGCTCCGTAACTGAAAAACCCACAGTTATCGAACCATCCTTAACAGTCTCAATGCTCCTTTCTGAGCATGAAAAGAGCATGAAAACAGACAATAGGACAAAATAAATATTTCTATATTCCATAATTAATATTAAGCCATAAGAGTGGCAAAAATAGAAAAAAATCAAAGTAATTAGCAACAATTGAGAAACAATTAGTACTTTTGTAGGAGATACAATTTTTATACACCATAGTATAATGAGCGAAAAATTAAGAGATTACGACAGCGACGCAATAGAAACACTCGAGTGGAACGAGCACATAAGACACCGTCCCGGAATGTACATTGGTAATACCGGAGATGGTTCAATGCCTGATGACGGCATATATGTACTCGTAAAAGAGGTGATAGATAACTCCATAGATGAATTCGCGACCGGATTCGGAAAGGAAATAAGGATTACACTCGAAAACAATACCGTCTCTGTAAGAGACTTCGGACGAGGAATCCCATTTGATAAAGTCATCGATGCCTCAAGCAATCTTATGACAGGAGGAAAATTCAAAGAGGGACTGTTCAAGAAAAGTGTCGGACTTAACGGAGTCGGACTCAAGGCAGTAAACGCCACCTCATCGTACTTCCACATAAAATCCATACGAAACGGTGAATTCTTCAGCTCCACTTTCTCCAAAGGCAGGCTGATATCAAAAGATTTCGGTACCTGCACTGAGAAAAATGGAACATTCGTGGAATTTACCGCAGACGAAGAGATCTTCAAAGGCTACAGGTACAACACCGAGTTCATAGAAACAATGGTAAAGAACTACGCCTACCTGAACACCGGTCTTTCGCTCTACCTCAACGACACCCGTTACTTCTCCAGAAACGGGCTTCTCGACTTGGTAAATGACAATATGGCTGAAAGCCCCCTCTATCCCCCCATCCATCTTATAGGTGAAGATATCGAGATGGTGATAACACATGGAGAGAACAATGGGGAGAACATTGCCTCATTCGTCAACGGACAGAATACCACCCAGGGAGGAACCCACCTCTCGGCATACAAGGAGGCTCTGGCCAAGACCATTAAAGAACACTTCAAGAAAGACCTCGAACCCTCGGATATAAGGCAATCAATGATAGGGGCAATCTCCATCAGGATGGACGAAGCCCCCGGATTTGGCAACCAGACCAAGACCAAGCTTACCTCCAAGGAGAAAGCATCCGGACTCTCGATGCGCAGCTTCATAGGGGACTTTGTGGCAGAGGAACTTGACAACTATCTCCACAAAAATCCCGAAATAGCATCCATAATGCTCAAGAAGATACAGGAATCTGAAAAGGAGCGCAAGGCCATCACCGGAGTCCAGAAAAACCTCAAAGAGAAGGTCAAGAAAGCGAACCTATGCAACAGAAAGTTGCGTGATTGCCGAGTACACTATACTGACAGCCGCAATCCCCTCTCGGAAGAGTCTTCTCTCTTTATCACAGAGGGAGATTCAGCAAGCGGATCAATCACCAAAATCAGAGATGTCAACACTCAGGCTGTTTTCAGTCTGAGAGGGAAACCGCTCAACTGTGTACAGAAAGGCGGTCATGAAGTCATGCACAACGAGGAGATGATACTCCTGAAGGCAGCCCTCAACATCGATGAAGACATGGATAACCTGCGCTATAACAAGATAATAATAGCGACAGATGCCGATGTAGACGGCATGCACATCAGACTCCTGATGGTCAGCTTCTTCCTCAAATTCTACCCCGAATTAGTCCGCCTGGGACATGTATACATCCTTCAGACACCCCTCTTCAGGGTACGCAACAAGAAAAAGAACATATATTGCTACAGCGAGGAGGAGAAACTCCGGGCAATGGAAGAGCTCGGTAAAGGACATGAAATCACACGATTCAAAGGATTGGGAGAAATTTCACCCGAAGAGTTCAAGGGATTTATCGGAGAGGATATGAGACTTGACCCGGTAAGACTCACGATGGAGGACAAGATTGAAGACCTCCTTCAGTTCTACATGGGCAAAAATACCCCTGACAGACAGTTTTTCATTAGACAGAACCTCAGAAGTGACCTCATATTGGAAATAGTATAAAATATGAAACCCAAGACAGCAGGAAAATTATTGAAATTGCTCGGTTGGAAAGCAATGGACCAGGCAATACCCGTAAAGAAGTGTATAATACTTGGGGCCCCTCACACTTCAGCGTGGGACTTTGTAATATCATACCTTTATTATAAATCAGTAGGTGGCAATGCCAAAGTGATGATCAAGAAGGACTTCTTCAAAGGTCCTCTTAAGCCTTTGCTACTCTCATTGGGAGGTATACCGGTAGATCGCAGCCGTTCAGGAGGAGCATCACTTGTAAGACAGATGATACATGAATTCGAAAATAGCGACTCCTTCCAGCTCGCCATTGCACCGGAAGGAACCCGCAAGGCCGTCAAGAGATGGAAAAGCGGATTCCATACCATTGCAAAGGCAGTAGGAGTACCCGTATATCTTGGCTATTTCGACTGGGGAAAGAAAGAGGTGGGTGCCAAAGAGGAGATAATCCTCACAGATGACCCCGAAGCGGACCTCAAACGCATCAGACAGTGGTACAAAGACAAAGGAGTAGTAGGAAAACACCCCGAAAAATTCACATGCGGGGATGATTTGAATTGACAATTATGAATATTTTACAGAAAAGCCTGAGGGAGTTGCTTGATTTCTGCGGAAAAGAATATCCTGACAATCAATTCCTCTCTTTCATAGACGGTGAATCGTCATACACATATAGAACATTCCACAGTAAAGTGGAAGAGATCGCGTCATTACTCAACAGATACGGCATCCGTCCGGGAGAGAAGGTAGGCCTATTAGCACAGAACATGCCAAATTGGGTAGTAAGTTACTTTGCCACAGTTGGTTATGGAATGATTACAGTTCCGATGCTTCCCGATTTTTCAGAGAGCGAAGTCAGGCACATACTCAAACATTCAGGCAGCAAGGCTCTCTTTATCTCAGAGAGACTTCTCTCCAAACTCTCCGAAAAGGCAAAGGAGAGACTCAGACTCATAATACGCTGTGACGATTTCGAAGTGATAAAATCAGATACTGTCGCAAACCCGGACGAGGAGCAGCAAGGAGAAAGTGCTGTGGAACTATACCCTGCCCAGAGCATAAAATCCGAAGATCTCGCAGCAATAATCTACACCTCAGGAACAACAGGAAGCTCCAAAGGAGTTATGCTGACACATAAGAACCTGTGCGCCAACCTCTGGTCAGCACAGCAGCTGCGACCAAGTTTTGCATCAGATATATGGCTCTCAATACTCCCACTCTCACATACACTTGAGTCCAGCCTCAGCATGATGCTTCCCATGCTTGCCGGTGCAAGCGTATACTATATAGACAAGGCGCCAACTCCATCAATACTGATGAAAGCTCTCTCCAAAGTGCGTCCCACCACTATGCTCTCTGTACCACTAATCATCGAGAAAATATACAAGAGTGCAGTACTGCCCAAGTTCCGCTCCAACGCCATACTGAGATTCCTCTACTCTATTCCCTTGACCAGAAAGGTATTAAATAAAAAAGCAGGAAAGATGCTCATGGAGAAATTCGGAGGAAGACTCAGATTCTTCGGGATAGGAGGAGCAAAACTAGACACCAATGTAGAACGTTTCCTGCTCGAAGCGCACTTTCCGTATGCCATAGGATACGGACTCACAGAGACATCGCCTCTTATAGCCGGTGCTATCCCGTCAAAAGTGAGGTTGGGTTCGACAGGTCCTATAGTTGAAGGAGTCACTGTAAAATTGCTCAACAAAGACCCTGAAACCGGAATAGGGGAAATATGTGTAAAGGGAGACAACGTCATGTCAGGCTATTTCGACAATCCTGAAACCACTGCATCAGTCTTTACACCTGACGGATGGTTCAGGACACACGACCTGGGGATGTTCGACAAAGATGGATGGCTCTACATCAAAGGCAGATCAAGCACTACCATCATCGGACCCAGCGGGGAGAATATCTACCCTGAAGAGATAGAAAGCGTAATAAACAGTCACGACATGGTAAGCGAATCTATAGTGACCAAAAGAAAGGGCAAACTCATAGCTCTCGTCCACTTCGACCAGGAAAAACTTAAAAAGAAACTGAGCCAGACCTCGGACGAGTACCAAGAAAAATTCGAGAACCTCAAAAAAGAGGTCCTCGAATATGTTAACGAGAAAGTAAGCAAGTTTTCCAGACTCAGCGAAATCAAGGAACAGCTCGAAGAGTTCGAAAAGACTGCTACCAAAAAAATCAAGCGTTATAAATACAACGAAGACAAGGAATCAGGCAAGGACTCGGACAAGAAGAATTAATATTCAATCTCGAGTTGGCCTACATATTCTCCTTGTGCGCCTGCCTGTACTATCACGACATCCTTTCCTGCTCTGTTCTTATAGATCTTCTCGCTCTTAAGGAAAGTGTGGGAGTGGCCGCCGATAATTATGTCTACATTCTCTGTCTTCTGGGCCAGATTGATATCGGAGAGCTGATCAGGATAACCCGAATAGCCGATGTGTGTCAAGGCAATGACCAGATCGCATCCAAGCTCATTCCTTAATTTGAGTGCAGTAGCATCTGTCACCTGATATGCGTCCTTATAGACCATACCCTTGACATTCTGTTTTGCAACCAAAGTCTTCAGGTCTGTAGTAATACCGAAAATACCGATCTTGAGTCCTCCCCTTTCAATGATTACATATGGCTTTACAATATCTCTCAAGGGAGTATCTGTAAAGTCATAATTGGCACACACCGTGGTATATCTGGCATTCTTGAGCCTTCTTGCCAGCTCGTCCAGACCATTGTCAAATTCATGGTTACCCAAAGTTACCACCTCGTAGCCAAGTTCATTCATAACCTGCACCTCAAGGTCTCCCTTGAAAATGGTAAAATAGGGAGTACCCTGATTATAGTCGCCCGCATCAAGAATCAGAACATTCTCATTCTCAGCCTTGATTCTGGCAAAAAACTCAGCCCTCTGATGAACTCCGCCCTTTCCGATACCATTTCCGGAACGGATCTCTTCAATCTGGGAATGAGTATCATTGGTATGCAGAATAACCAGCTTCCTTGCATTCGCATCAAGCGAACAAGATATAATTACCAAAGCAGACAACAGCCCCTTCAAAACACTATTTCTTATTTTTCTTTCCATTGTTTTTCTTCTCCTTTTCCAACACTATTCTTGAATCACCTGAATTATCAAGCACCACTCCTTTGGCAGAGAGTTTCTTGAGATAGTCAGCTACAAGGTCCCTAATTACAATACCGGTTCTGGTGATGGATACTGCATCATCAGCGATATGAAAACGGTCCCCGCCATCAAGCAGAAAATCAATGGTGGCCAAATTGTACAGAGCCTCATCATCAAGAGGCTTGCCACCGATAAGACACGATGTCATCTCTTTTCCCTTGACAGTTATCTGCACTCCGCCAAGAGCTTCGAATTTTCCATTTGATGCGAACCGTTTCAGGATCTTCTTGATACTTTTACCCTTTATCTGAGCCACAACGAGACAATTTTCAAACGGGAACACCGAATATACATCATAAAGACGGACCGCACCTTTTGGGAAAGCCGACCTGATACCGCCGAAGTTCGTCAAAGAGAGAGTTGGGTAATCATTGTCAATATAAGGAATAGCTCCATCCAAAAGCACATCAGCAGCAAGATTGGATAGGGCTCCTTCTGGCTGCCCCTTGTCAATCTCCTCAGAAGAGTAGATGAGAATCTCCATCATTGAGCCCATAGCCTCTTGGTGGTCAGCAATGATCTTATCAATCGGAAAAATTCTCTCACTCCTGTAAGTAGAGTCCATAGCAACCCTCTTCCAGGTTATCTTAAATCCCTGTCCCCAAATAATAGACGACGAGCAGGATAATAGAGCAATAAGCAATAGTTTTCTTCTCATCAGGCACTCCTTCTAGTATTTAAGCCATTTAAAAATATCTTTCCATGTGTATTTGGTACCTGACATAAGAATACCAACCCTGTAAATCTTGGCAGCGCCCCAGATTACAATAGCAATGGTAACCACCAACAGACCGATTGAAAGGATAAGTTCCCACATGGGTACACCGCCCTCAAAAGGAATACGAGCCATCATAACCATAGGAGAGGTCAGAGGGAAGAGCGAGCCCCAGAACGAGAGGGAGCTGTCGGGGTTCTGGAATACCTGAATCATAATGAACATACCGATAATCAGAGGGATGGTAATAGGAAGCACCAGCTGATTGGTATCTGCTTCGTTATCGACACATGAGCCCACAGCTGCAAACATCGATGCATAGAGCAGATAGCCCAGAACGAAGAAGATTATGAAACATACTATTATGTAGAGCCAGTTTACGCCGAGGATTGAATTTATGAAGGTCTGCGGACCTGAGCTTTCCAGCATCTGGTTTGCCATACCCTGTGCATCCATACCTACCATATTAGTCATCTGCGACATGGCCTCAGGATTGCCTATGAGATCCTGCCCCATAATCGCAAATCCGCCGAATACCAGCAACAAAGTCAGTATTACCCATATAAAGAACTGTGTGAGAGCTACACTGGCCACTCCGATAATCTTTCCCATCATCAGCTCGAAAGGCTTCACGGAAGAGACTATCACCTCGACTATCTTGTTGGATTTTTCGTTGATGACACTTGTCATAACCATGTTTCCGAACATTGTGACAAACATGTAAATAATGAAACCCATGATAAATGAGACTCCCATGTTAACCTCAACGCTTGCCTGCTTCTGACCACCTTTATCATTAATGATGAACGAATTGATTTCAACATTAGTCTTGAGTTCATCCATCATCTTTTTGAAATCTGGAATATCATACTGTGCTATCTTGTACTCTTTGACAATATCCTCAGCCATCGAGGTGATTTCACCGGTTACGGAGGCGTTCAGCTGGCGTGAAGAGTAGGTGATTACCCTCATATTTCCCTGTTCATCCAGTGCAGAGAAAGCCACAAGAGCGTCCACTCCGAGAGAATCAAGCTTCCCCTTAAGGTAGTTGACATCGTCAATATCACTTTTGACATACTCTATCTTCTTGGTATTATGAAGATTATCTGCAACTATGCCGGAATTGTCGACCACCGCGATGCGGGTCACATTGTTATCCAGGTCTGACATCATAATCAGAGAAGGAGCAATACAAAGCGCAGCAAAGAGAATCGGAGTTATTATAGTAGTCAGAATAAAGGATTTCTTCTTAACTCTGATAGAAAATTCACGGCTGATGACCAACCAGGTCTTTTTGAAATTCATAACTGTTCCTCCTGTTATTTCTGATTGTTAGACTTGACTAATTTGATAAAGATATCATTCATGCTCGGAATAAGTTCCCTGTAAGAGATTACATCCACACCTGAGGCTACAATGTCGGATAGAATCTTTGATGAGTGTGTACCACTAACGACATCCGCCACCGCCCTTCTCGAGCCTTTGAATGTATCCTCTTCCACCACCTTGACAACGTCAGAAACAATATTGAGTTCACCCTCTCCTCGGAAAAGAATCTCTATCTTACTGCCACCATGCTCTCTACGAATGGTATCTACAGGACCTGTAACCACCAGATTAGACTTGTTGATAAGGGCTATATTGTCACACAGAGTCTCTACCGATTCCATATTGTGGGTCGAGAGGATAATGGTAGCCCCTTCATCCCTCATCTTGAGCACTTCATCCCTTATCAGCTGCACATTGACAGGGTCAAAGCCGGAAAAGGGCTCGTCGAGAATCAGAAGATCAGGCCTATGAAGGACAGTGGTAATAAACTGAACCTTTTGAGCCATACCCTTGGAAAGTTCCTCGACTTTCTTGTTCCACCAGCCTTCAATACCGAACTTTACAAACCATTTCTTAAGTTCAGCCAGCGCCTGAGCATTACTAAGGCCCTTAAGACGTGCCAGATACATCGCCTGATCGCCGACCTTCATTTTCTTGTACAGTCCGCGTTCTTCAGGGAGATATCCTATATGGTAAACATCATCCGGATCGAGAGGACGGCCATTGAAAAAGACCTCTCCCGAGGTAGGGATGGTAATCTGGTTCATAATTCTAATCAATGTAGTCTTACCCGCACCATTAGGACCGAGCAGACCGAAAACAGTCCCTTTGGGGACATCTATGGAGACATCGTTAAGTGCAGTGTAATCACCGAACTTCTTAACTATGTTCCTGCAGGAAATTGTATTCATATCAGTAAATCAATCAATCAATTGCGCAAAGATAATTATTTTTACTTATCAATGTACAGCTTTAGACGTTTTGCCTTCTGAATAGGCAGAACCCCTTCTCTAACAAGCATATCCACACTTAAAGAATCCCTTTTACAGAATTTTCTGAGCCTTACAATACCTTTTGCCGCATAGCTTCCAATATACGGATGAGCAGCCAACGAATCTGCAGATAGTCTCCACAGATCAATCCGCTTGACAGAAGAGGGTTCCACATAGACGCGTCCTTCTATTCTGGAGAACTTCTCCGGATCAATTCCCCTGATATCCATAAGCTGTGTAATATCTGCATAAGTCCCCCACAACTTTTCACGATAAAGCAAAATCTGCTTCGCGAAATATGGACCTATTCCAGGCAGAGACACCAGCTCTGCACTGTCTGCACTATTGAGCTCGACCATATCCCACTTCCAACCGTCATAATCATTCCTTTTCTGAATCAAGTCGACAGGAGAGGCACCGTAGAGTACCTC
Organism: Bacteroidales bacterium; assembly: GCA_029010575.1. Lineage (GTDB taxonomy): Bacteria > Bacteroidota > Bacteroidia > Bacteroidales > UBA932 > Coprenecus. The sequence continues at coordinate 27,613 of JAQXKS010000001.1, forward strand.
CCTCATGAAAAAGAAAAGCTGCAGTGAAAGCAACAGAGCTACCATACCCACGACAGAACGGTCCAACGTCGAACGGCTCAAACACCAGCTACTCTTCTTCTTCTCCTGATTTTTTCTTCCCTTCATTGCCTTTCCCCTCAATTATAAAAACTATTTCACCCTTTGGCTCATGCTCAGCATACCATTGGGCAAGTTCGGAGAGCGTGCCGCGTCTCGTCTCTTCATGAACTTTACTAATCTCCCTTGAGACAGAACATCTTCTCCCACCTCCCATAACCTGCGCCATCTGGGAGAGAGTCTTTGCAAGACGGTAGGGCGACTCATAGAAAATCATTGTCATATCCTGCTCGGCCAGTTTGGCGAGCTTGGTCTGACGGCCCTTCTTGACAGGAAGGAAACCCTCAAATACAAAACGGTCAGTCGGAAAGCCCGAGTTCACAAGAGCAGGAACAAAGGCAGTAGGTCCTGGAAGAGTGGATACCTCGACACCGCACTCGACAGCCGTGCGCACCAGCAGAAAACCCGGGTCGGAGATGGCAGGAGTACCGGCATCAGAAATTAGAGCAATATTCTGTCCCTCCACCAGCCTTCGGCATACCGACTCTACCCTTGCATGTTCATTGAACTTGTGGTGGGACTCCATTCTCGTTTCGATACCGAACCTCTTCAGCAGCACCGAACTGGTCCTGGTATCCTCAGCCAGAATCAGGTCCACGCTTTTCAAGACCTCTATTGCCCTGAAGGTCATATCCTCAAGGTTACCCACAGGGGTAGGAACAATATACAACATCAGACAAACCTCCTTTTAACGATCATATAGAAAAGATAGACAGCCTGTGACGACTCATCCCACTCAGGAAAAGTTTCACGCATCTCCTTGACCACACTCTTGAAATCTTCCATCTCATTTATTCGCTCGGCGGTAAGCCTGAACTGGTCCTCATCGCCATCAAAGAGCTCTTGAGTAAAGAAATTCAAATCCGCCTGACTCATGGCATCCTCAATATTATCTATCCTTCCTTCGACCGGATCATCCATCCAAGAAGTCTCCGTCTTCTGAAGACTCTCTCCTGCACCAATTCTCTCCTTCAGATATGCAACTTCACTCTTGAGGATAGATATCTCATTGAGCATAAACGCCATATCTCTCTGATACCTGTCAATAATAACATCAAAAGCACTCTTTAATTCTGAAACATTCTCTCTCATCACAACTTTTTAATTATTTTTGTCAAAATTTACGGACATGCCAGACATGCCGAGTACAAAAGTACAGAAATGTTTTCAGAAAAAGCAAAAAAACCGGGATGCATCGAAGTTATATGCGGTTCGATGTTTTCCGGCAAGACAGAAGAACTCATAAGACGACTCAGAAGAGCGCAATTCGCGAATCTGAAAGTTGAAATATTCAAGCCTCGCGTAGATGTCAGATACTCTGACACGGAAGTCGTTTCACACGATTCCAATTCAATATTGTCCACACCGGTAGACAACTCTGCAAGTATTCTCCTGCTGGGTTCAAATGTAGATGTGGTAGGAATCGATGAAGCCCAATTTTTCGATGTAGGGATAATAGATGTATGCAGAAAACTTGCATCTGGCGGTGTACGCGTTATTGTTGCAGGATTGGACATGGATTATATGGGAGAACCATTTGGTCCGATGCCCGCGCTCATGGCTGTGGCAGACTATGTGGATAAAGTTCACGCAATATGCGTAAAATGCGGAGACCCAGCACTCCATTCCCACAGACTCACACACGGCAAGAACCTTGTAGAACTGGGAGAGCGCCAGAGCTACGAACCCCTTTGCAGACACTGTTTTAACAATGCCAATTCCAATTCATAATATATGGAAATAGTCATAATACTGATACTCATCCTTCTCAACGGAGTACTCTCAATGTGTGAAATAGCACTCGTGAGTGCACGCAAGACCAGCATCTCCGCAGACGCCAAGCGAGGGAGCAAATCGGCAAAGACAGTCCTGAAAATCACAGATAACCCCAATCGTTTCCTCTCCACCATACAGATAGGAATAACCCTCATAGGCATTCTGACGGGTCTCTTCTCCGGTGAAGCAGTGGCAGATGACCTGGCCGCAGTACTTGCAAAGTGGGGATTGTCGCAGACAATTGCCTACGACATTGCACAGGTCACCATAGTCATAATAGTAACATATCTCACCCTCATACTGGGAGAGCTGGTGCCCAAACGAATCGGCATGAGTTCCCCCGAAAATATTGCAAAGAAGGTTGCAGGTCCTATGATGGTAATCTCATGGATAGCATCACCCCTTGTATGGATACTTGACAAAGGAACTGAACTGTTTGTCACCATCTTCCGTATCTCTGAGAACGAGACCAAAGTAACTGAAGAGGAGATAAAGTCAATGATTGCCGAAGGAGCTGAGGACGGAGAGGTGCAGGAGGTGGAACAGGATATAGTTGAACGCGTTTTCTCACTGGGAGATAGGAAAATCGAATCCATCATGACCAGCCGTAACGAAATCGTGTGGCTGGACATCAGCATGACACGGGATGAAATCTACAAGACGGTAAGCGAACATCTCTTCGAAGTTTACCCAGTAGGTAACGGCTCATTGGACGAAATAATCGGAGTAGTCTACCTCAAGGACCTCTTTGTAAAGATCAGCGCAGAGGATTTCGACCTTGGAAAAATGCTCCAGAAGGCACAGTACTTCCACGAATACACAGATGTCTTCAAAGTGCTTGAACAGATGAAACAGCTTCAGGTGGCTTACGGGCTCATCTGCGACGAATTCGGAGTATGTCAGGGGATTGTGACACACAAGGACCTACTCGAAGGTCTTGTCGGCACTGTCGACAGTGAGAGCGAACCCGATATCATCGAGCGAAAGAACGCAGAGGGATGGTTGGTAAGCGGCCAGTGTCCCTTCTACGACTTCCTCGAATACTTCAATCTCGAAGAGCTGGAAGAGGACAACGACTACAATACCATCGGCGGACTCATCCTCGAGCTCATGGAGCACATCCCCTCATCGGGAGAGAGCGTCTCATGGTACGACTTTCACTTTGAAGTAATAGATATGGACGGAGCAAGAATAGACAAAGTGCTCGCCACCAGAATCCCTAAACAAGAAGAAAACATACAGGAAGAAAAATGAAAAAAATATTATCAATCACACTGACGGCACTATTGTGCCTGACCATGTCGGCACAGAAGGCCACGCTCGACACCACAGGCTATTGTCCCATAACCAAAGGCCTGACACTCAAATATGCCAATTACGATGAAAAAGGCAATCTTACGGGCTACTACATCTCTAAGGTAACATCTATAGATGGAAACCTTACCAAAGGCAAGGTTGTCTTCGACCAGAGCTTCTACGACAAGGATAACAAGGCCCGTTTCACAGACAACAGTCTCATTATGGAGGTTACCGTAGGAGAAGAAGAGTACACAATATCAAAGATGAGCAGCCTGTCGATGCTGATGAAGGTACAGGATGACATCTCCAAGGGCGATGCAAGCTCCATCCCCACTACCCTTTCTACAGGACAGACCATCGCCGACGGCAAGATCAAGATCAAGGCAGGCGCTGCAGGAGCCACCATCACCACCACAGGCAGGAAGGTGGCAGAGAGAAAAGAGATCACCACCAAAGCCGGAACATTCGATGCATACCTAATTAAAGAGACACAGTACACCAAATCCATCGGAACCAAGGAGGAGAGGCTGGAAAGCTGGTATGTCAAGGGCATCGGTTGCATCAAACAGAGAGTCTATGACAAGAAAGGCAGACTTACACAGAGCCAGGAACTAATTTCGATAACCTATTAATCTATACATTCCATGATAATCAATAAAATAAAATATGCTTCGGCGCTACTTGCCGCAATATCACTCGCCTGCCCCGTCACAGCACTGGCAGAACAGACAGAACAGACAGATCCACAGCCACAGAAAGTACAGGCAAAGGGCAAACTCACCCTTGAGGACATCTTCCGCGACAAGAAATTCAACGCCAAGGGAATCCTCTCCCTCCAGTGGGACGAGACAGGAAAAGGCTATTACACCCTTGAGCCCGATGCCTCAGGAGAGGGACACGAACTTATACACACAGATATAGAAAGTGCTAAAAAGAGTGTCATCATCAGCGGAACGACATTCGACATCCAGGACTACAGCTTCTCTGCTGATATGACCAAAGCTATTCTATACACCAACTCGCAAATAGTGTGGAGAACAGCTAAAAGAGGCGAATACTACCTCTATGACCTGACAGAGAAAACCTGCAGAAAACTCGGAAAAGAAGAATTCGAGCCATCACGCATGTCGTTCGCCAAATTCTCACCCGACGGAACCAAAATCGCCTACCTTTACAAGAACAATATCTATACTGAAAATGTCTCTGACGATGAAATAACACAGCTCACATACGACGGCAGCGAGATAATCATCAACGGAGACTTCGACTGGGTATACGAAGAAGAACTCGGACTTCATGACGGCTTCCGCTGGAGCCCGGACAGCAGGCATATTGCCTACTGGCAGTTCGACACCGAAGGAACCGGTACATTCTACATGGTAAACAACATCGACTCCATATACTCTGAAATCATTCCACTTCCCTATCCGAAAGCCGGAACCACCAACTCAGCCTGCAGAATAGGAATCGTAAACGCAGATGGAAAAGAGCATACGCGCTGGCTGGATATACCGGGAGATCCACGCGAGCACTACCTTGCGAGAATGGAGTTCATACCAGGTGAATCTCGACTGATAATCCAGCAGCTCAACAGACTTCAGAACACCAACAAAGTATTCTGTGCAGATGCCCTAACATGCGAAGTAACCCCCTTCTTCGAAGACCACGAAGAGACATTCCTCAATGTCTACAACACTCTCAAATGGGGAAAGAAAAACAGCTACTTCACATGGATGAGCGAAAAAGATGGCTATAGGACACTCTACAGAGTCTCATCCGACAGATCAAAAATAACACCCATTACAGGAGAGTTCGACATCCTCTCTGTAGATAACATCGACACAGAAAAAGAGTATGTCTACTACACCGCGACACCTGACGTAGTTACAGATTCTTACCTCTTCAGAAGCAAGATCCGCAAAAACGGCAAGGTGAGTGTGGAGAGACTCACTCCAGAAGGAGAAGCAGGCTACCATACATACAACATCAGCCCGGACAGCAAATATGCAGTTCACTCATTCAGCAGTAATGAAACTCCCACACGCTACGAGCTCATAAGTCTTCCTGACCACAAAGTAATCAGAGTACTTGAAGATAACGAAGAGGTAGCCGAGAACTTTGCGGCAGCACAGACATCACCCAAAGAGTACTTCAGGGTAGACATAGGAGAGACCCAGCTCGACGGATGGATGATAAAACCGGACAATTTTGACCCTTCACAGAAATACCCCACAATCTTCTACATATACGGAGAGCCAGCCAGCAGTACCATACTCAACAAATGGTCAGGCCCCAGAGAGATGTTCGAAAAATTCCTTGCACAGCAAGGCTACATAGTAATAAGTGTCGACCCCAGAGGAACCAACAATCCCCGTGGCAAGGAGTGGAGAAAATGCGTATACGGAAAAGTGGGCATAATCCCCCCTGCAGACCATGCCGCAGCAGTGGAAAAACTCAAGGAGACCTATCCGTACATAGACGCAAGCAGAATCGGAGTATGGGGATGGAGCGGTGGCGGCTCATCCACAGCACACCTTATGTTCAAATACCCTGACATCTACTCTACAGGTATCGCTGTTGCCGGTGTCTACTCACAGTACCTGTACGATACCATATATCAGGAGAGATATATGGGACTCCCTTCCACCAATCCTGAAGGATTTCACAACGGATCACCCATCAACTTCGCCAAGAATCTCAAAGGGAATCTCCTCCTAATCCATGGAACAGGCGATGACAATGTGCACTACCAGAGTACTGAGATGCTTGCCAACGAACTCATCAGACAGAACAAGTTCTTCTACATGATCTCCTATCCTATGAGAGCGCATAGCATCTACGAAAGGGAAAACACCTCCCTTCACCTTTACCGTTCAATGTTCAAGTATTGGCTCGAAAAACTTCCTGTAAATGAATAACAGATATAATATAGAATCACTCTCGCCGGTATGGGCAAAAGAGCTCAACTGCGCCATCACTGTATGTGATAAGGAGGGTATCGCTCTCTATCAGAACGATAAATCAATCAAAACAAACGGTAATGTCATCGGTACAAATATCATAGGATGCCACTCACCCCGTTCAGTAGAAATCATAAAACGTCTACTGACGGGGGAGTCAAACTCCTACACCATAAGCAAAAAAGGAGAGAAGAAACTGATCTACCAGACTCCCTGGTACGACAAAGGGGAGATTGCAGGGCTTGTCGAATTTTCAATCGTCATTCCCGAAGAGATGCCCCACTACGACAGGGGCTAAT
>JAQXKS010000002.1 GCA_029010575.1 Bacteroidales bacterium
TTCTGAAGGTTATGCCACTAAACTGGCACCTATGAATGAAGGTAACATCATAATCCGCAAGCTTGACGATGTTAACTGGATTATCACTGTCGATGCAAAGGATGACAAAGGTAATAAGATTACCGGTTCGTGGACAGGAGAATTCTTCATAAGCGACTACTCACAGTCGCCTGAACAAGGAATCCAACATATCATGTCCACACTCCCCTCCAAGTAATCTTAACTGCACTTAGATAGTATTAAAGTGTAATATCCAGAAAACCTGGCCGCCCGTGGCATGTGAACTTTCAGTACATTACACTTTAAAGAACAGTTCTATAAGTAATAATACTACAAAAAAGAGTGACCAAAAAGTCCAAAATGACTTAGAGGTCACTCTCTTTAAATATAAAGAAGTTCTCAATTGAAGAAATTCTTCAAATAAGGGAATACCACATCAGAAATGTTTCTGATTACAGGTACGATAGCTGACTCTTTCAGAGTCTCTTCAGGAATCAGTTTAAACCATGACTCGTTTATAAAGTCTACAAGATTAAACAGCACTCCCAGCACCAATGCAGCAGCAGCTACAGAAAGTACCATACCAAGCAGACGATTAAGCCATCCCAAAGTAGCAACCTTTAGAATCTTTTCCAGAAGAATACCCAGCAAATTCATCAACACCACGACAGCGATGATTATAACTACGAAAGAGATGGATTTGACCACCTGCTCTGAAGCGTTGATCCATTGGTGAAGATAGGTTGATAGAAGTGATGAGAATTTGCTTGCAAGAAAAATTCCAAGCAGCAAACCTGCTATGCCGCCAACCTGACGTACAAGTCCGTCTTTGAAGCCCTTGAAGAGGGCAATAGCAGCTATTGCGCAAATAATAATGTCGATAATGTTCATAATTCGCGAAGTTATGAAAGATTACTATCTTTTACAAAAAATATGTATATTTGGCGTTTATTTTTGAGAACTTATATAAAATTATATTTACCGATATGTTTAGAGAGTATACGGGTTTGGATTTGGTTGGACTGTCAACCGAGGTTTTGGAATATTGGAAGTCAGAGGATGTATTCAGAAAATCATTGAAGATGGCTGAAGGCGCTCCGCGTTTCGTATTTTTCGAAGGTCCCCCTTCTGCGAACGGAATGCCCGGTATACACCATGTCATGGCGCGTTCGATAAAAGACTCCATCTGCCGTTACAAGAGCAGGAAAGGATTCCTTGTGGAAAGAAAAGCGGGATGGGACACACACGGTCTTCCTGTTGAGCTCGGTGTCGAAAAGATGTTGGGTATCACCAAAGATGACATCGGAAAGAAAATCAGCGTTTCTGAATACAACAACTGTTGCCGCAAGGAGGTGATGAAATATACCAAAGAGTGGGTAAACATGACAGAACGTATCGGTTATTGGGTGGATACGGACAATCCGTACATTACCTACGACAACAGATACATCGAAACATTGTGGTACCTCCTCAAGGAGATCTACAAGAAAGGATACCTCTACAAAGGCTACTCCATACAGCCCTACTCACCGGCTGCAGGCACGGGACTGAGCACCCACGAACTTAACCAGCCAGGCTGCTATAGAGATGTTAAGGATACGACAGCCGTAGTGCAGTTCAAGGTGCTGAGAAATGAGGCTTCAGAAAAGCTATTTGCAGCAGCGGGTGATACACCCGTTTACTTCCTTGCATGGACTACCACACCATGGACACTGCCTTCAAATACAGCTTTGTGTGTGGGCCCCGGCTATCAGTACGCACTCGTGGAATCTACCAACCCCTACACCTCAGAACCGGCAGTATATGTATTGGCAAAAGACCTTATCCCTGCCCATTTCAATGACAAGATCCCTTACAGAGTTTTGGATGCATCTTTCAAGGGTACAGAACTTATCGGAATAAGCTATGAGCAGCTCATTCCATGGATTAACCCCGGAAAAGGCGCATTCAGAGTAATCCCTGGAGACTATGTAACAATTGAAGATGGTACCGGTATCGTGCATATTGCGCCCACTTTTGGTGCAGACGACGACAAAGTGGCCAAAGCTGCAGGAGTGCCTCCACTAAGAGTTATAGATGCATCAGGACTTCCTCAGGCGCAGGTTGATAGGACCGGCAAGATGTACCGCATAGAGGACCTTGACGCACAGTTCGTTGCCCAGAGGGTAAATGTGGACCTGTACAAGGAATTTGCAGGAAGATATGTCAAGAACGCCTACGACCCTGATGCCGACAATGATACTCCTACCCTTGATGTAGATATCTGTGTAATGCTCAAACAGCAGAACAAAGCATTCAAGATCGAAAAGCATACCCACAACTACCCCCACTGCTGGAGAACTGACAAGCCAGTACTCTACTACCCTCTCAATTCATGGTTCATCAAGACCACTGCAGTTCAGCAGAGAATGATTGAACTGAACAAGACCATCAAGTGGAAGCCCGAATCCACAGGAACCGGACGCTTCGGCAAATGGCTTGAAAACCTTCAGGACTGGAATCTCTCAAGAAGCAGATATTGGGGTACCCCTCTTCCAATCTGGAGAACAGAAGATGGCAAAGAGGAGATCTGCATTGGTTCAGTGGCAGAATTGTATCAGGAGATCGAAAAGGCTGTAGCGGCAGGAATAATGGCTGTGAATCCATTGAAGGAAGCCGGATTCGACCCTGCTGACTCTTCTAAAGAGAATTACGATAAGATTGATCTGCATCGCCCTTATGTAGACGAAATCTACCTCGTATCACAGAACGGAAGGAAGATGGTAAGAGAGAGTGACCTCATTGACGTATGGTTCGACTCTGGGGCAATGCCGTACGCACAGGAAGGCCTTGCAAAGAAGGATTCGCCGGTATTTGGTCAAACAGCTGACTTCATTGCCGAAGGAGTCGATCAGACCCGCGGATGGTTCTTCACACTACACGCCATAAACACGATGGTAAGCGACAAGTGTGCATTCAAGAGCGTCATCTCAAATGGTCTGGTACTCGACAAGAAAGGAGACAAGATGTCAAAACGCCTCGGCAATGCAGTGGATCCATTTGCCATTCTCGACAAATACGGTCCAGATGCCCTCAGGTGGTATATGCTTACCAATACCCAGCCTTGGGAAAACCTGAAATTCAACGAAGATGGCGTTGATGAAATAAGAAAGAAGTTTTTCGGAACACTATACAACACATATTCGTTCTTCGCACTCTACGCGAACCTCGACAAGTTCACAGGTCGTGAACCTGAAGTTCCGATAGAGGAGAGAACTGAAATAGACAGATGGATCATATCGCTCCTCAACACTCTTATCCTCAAGGTTGAAGAGTGCTACGAGGATTACGATGTAACCACCGCCGGCAGACTCATTCAGGACTTTGTCTGCGACAACCTGTCTAATTGGTATGTGAGACTCAACAGAAAAAGATTCTGGGGCGGTGAAATGACAACAGACAAACTTGCTGCATACCAGACACTCTACACAGCACTTGAGGCAGTAGCCATGATGGCGGCTCCTATAGCCCCCTTCTTCATGGACAGACTCTTCATCGACTTAAATACCATATCGGGAAGACATGAGGATATCTCAGTCCATGTGACGCAAATGCCTTCAGCAGATAGGAATCTCATTGACCCTGACCTTGAAAGCAGGATGGATCTGGCCCAGAGGTGCTCATCAATGATACTTGCACTCAGACGCAAGGTCAACATCAATGTCAGACAGCCCCTGGCAAAGATGATAATCCCCATCCCTATTCTCGATCCTCAGATCGAAGAGAGGTTTGAGAAGGTCAAGTCACTGGTCCTCAACGAAGTAAATGTCAAAGAAGTTGAGTATATCAAAGATACGGCAGGTCTGATCACCAAGAAGATCAAGCCCAACTTCAAGCTTTTGGGCAAGAGATATGGAAAGCAGATGAAGGAGATTTCTGCATATTTCAACAATATGTCACAAAATGAAATTGCAGACATTGAAAGGGCAGGAGCACTATCACAGAGCTACACCCTGTCACTGGCATCCTCAGCTGTGGTTCTCGAACCTGCAGACTACGAGATTATCTCGGAAAACATGCCCGGATGGCTTGTGGCTACGGACGGACAGCTTACAACCGCTCTCGACATCACAGTTACTGCCGAACTGAAAAACGAAGGAGTGGCACGCGAATTGATTAATAGAATACAAAGGCAGAGAAAAGATTGCGGTTTCGAAGTTACTGACAAGATCATAGCGAAAGTTGAATCCAGACCGGATATTTCGGAAGCTGTTAAATCTTTTGGAGGCTACATTGCGTCACAGACACTTGCATTAAATGTTGAAGTAGTGGAAAACCTCGCAAGCGGAAATGATGTTGAGTGGATTGATGACAACAATATTAAGATTGAACTAATTAAACAATAGTTTTTCACCTGATGAGTGACAAAGATTATATGAAAATCGCTATAGATCTGGCATCCAGAAATGCCGGTTCTGTATCCGGAGGACCCTTTGGAGCTATAATCGTGAAGGATGGTGTGATAATTGCACAGGCATCCAACAGCGTTACCGTAGACAACGACCCTACAGCACATGCAGAGGTGAACGCCATCAGACAAGCATGTAAGACACTGGGAACCTTCAACCTTGCCGGATGCACCATTTACACCAGCTGTGAGCCGTGTCCGATGTGTCTTTCTGCAATTTATTGGGCCCATATCGATAATGTCTTCTACGCAGCAGATAAAAATGACGCTGCCATGGCCGGATTCGATGACGACTTCATATACAAAGAACTTTCGTTACCCATCACTCAAAGGAGAGTCACATTCAACAGAATATCTGAGACAGAAGGCCTTAAGCCTTTCGTCATGTGGCAAGAAAACATGGAAAAAATAGACTATTAACCAATAATTTTGTACCATAATGGAAGAAGATGTAAAGAACACCACAGTCGAAAAATTACGTTACAGCGATGAAGAACTGCAGGAATTCAAGGAGATTATCCTTTCCAAACTGGATAAAGCCCGTGACGATTATTCGCAGTTGATGGCTTCGATAACACATAGTTCCAGCAATGACATAGAAGACACCTCTCCCACTTTCAAGGTTATGGAAGAAGGAGCCTCATCACTTTCAAAAGAAGAAATCGGTCAGCTAGCACAGAGGCAGCAAAAATTCATCCGTAATCTCGAGGCAGCTTTAGTAAGAATTGAAAACAAG
>JAQXKS010000003.1 GCA_029010575.1 Bacteroidales bacterium
AAGCCAAGACCTATGGCAAATACATCACCGATAAATGGCAGCCAGCTCAGAAATGCCAGAAGTGCACCGAACCGGTCTATGAGCCCCTTTTGTTTCATGAGCGTCTCCTCCTTGACATTAAACCACTTTTCTATCCACTCCCATTTGCCTGAATAGCCGATCCAATATGAAGTAAGCCCTCCAAGCCAGTTTCCAGCTGTGGCAACAAGAAAAGAGAGAAAATAATCCCCGCCCGCATAAAGGTAACCCATAAGGAGGATATCCGAAGAGAACGGAACTACCGTAGCAGCCAAAAATGTACCGAGGAACAGACCTATAAGGCCCCAGCTTTGCAGTATCTCTATCATCTTATCTTCTTGAAAAAGTCTGTAATTATTGCAGAGCACTCATCCTGCAGAACACCTGAGGAGATCTCTGTTTTGGGATGAAGCAGCGATGGTGAAAAACGGCTATACCCTCTCTTAGGATCAGCAGCCCCATAGACGACACGAGCGATTTGGGACCAGCACAGAGCCGCGGCGCACATTGGACATGGCTCCACTGTCACATAAAGTGTACATCTTGTCAGATATTTACTACCGAGAAAGCCAGTGGCACTGGTGATAGCAAGCATCTCGGCATGGGCAGTCGTATCCTGCAGCTGTTCAGTCAGGTTATGAGCCTTTGCTATTATGACTCCGTTGGATACAATAACAGCCCCTATGGGGATTTCACCATCCCTGGCAGCAGCCTGAGCCTCGCGCAGAGCCTCGCGCATATAGATTATATCATTGTTTTCAACTATTCTGTCCATATCGGTTTGCTTTGTGCTGCAAATATCGTGACAAAATGTCATTTTTTGGTCATTGGCATCCAATTTGTTCATACGATGGCAAAACAATTGAAAACAACTAAAAAATAGAAATATGAATATCAGACCATTAGCAGACAGAGTGCTCATAGAGCCTAAAGAAGCTGAACTCAAGACAGCGAGTGGAATTTACATTCCTGAAACAGCAAAAGAAAAACCCCAGCAGGGAACAGTAGTAGCTGTAGGCTGCGGTAAAAAAGACGAACCTATGGAAGTTAAAGTAGGAGATGTCGTTCTCTACGGTAAATATTCAGGAACAGAAATCAGTGTAGAGGGCAAGAACTACCTGATGATGCGTCAATCAGACATTCTTGCAATTATGTAATCATTAAGGAGGAATTATTATGGCAAAAGAGATAAAATTCAACATGGAAGCCCGCAACCTTATGAAAGAAGGTGTGGATGCTTTAGCAAACGCAGTGAAGGTAACACTTGGTCCTAAAGGACGCAATGTAGTTATAGACAAGAAGTTCGGTGCACCTCACGTAACTAAGGACGGTGTATCTGTAGCAAAAGAGATTGAACTCGAAGACCGCTTCCAGAATATGGGCGCACAGATGGTAAGGGAAGTTGCTTCCAAGACCAACGATCAGGCAGGTGACGGAACCACCACCGCAACCGTACTCGCACAGGAAATCATCAGCGTAGGTCTGAAGAATGTGACTGCAGGTGCCAACCCTATGGATCTCAAACGCGGTATCGACAAGGCTGTAGCATGTGTAGTTGAATCACTCAAAGCCCAGACACAGGAAGTAGGTGACGATATCTCCAAAGTAGAACAGATTGCCACCACCTCAGCTAACAACGATGCTTTCATCGGAAAGCTCATCGCAGAAGCAATGGGCAAGGTAAAGAAAGAGGGTGTAGTAACAGTAGAAGAAGCAAAAGGAACCCAGACAGAGGTAAAAGTTGTGGAAGGTATGCAGTTTGACAGAGGTTACATCTCTCCCTACTTCATGACCAATTCAGACAAGATGGAAGCTGTTCTGGAATCACCCAAAATCCTTATCACAGACAAGAAGATCTCCTCTATGAAGGACCTTCTTCCCATCCTCGAACCCATCGCACGTGAAGGAAAATCACTCCTTATCATAGCAGAAGATGTTGAAGGCGAAGCTCTTACAACTCTAGTAGTAAACAGACTTCGTGGCACACTCAAGGTTGCAGCTGTAAAGGCTCCTGGCTTTGGAGACCGCCGCAAAGAGATGCTTCAGGATATCGCTACCCTTACAGGCGGTATGGTTATCTCTGAAGAGAGAGGTTTCACCCTCGAAAACACCACCCCTGATATGCTCGGTTCTGCTGACAAGGTATCTATCGACAAGGAGAACACCACTATCGTAAACGGAAAAGGAAACAAGAACGATATCGAAGATAGAGTCGCACAGATTCGTAAACAGATCGAAAAGACAACTTCTGACTACGATCGCGAAAAACTCCAGGAAAGACTCGCAAAACTTGCAGGTGGTGTAGCAGTCCTCTATGTAGGTGCGGCATCTGAAGTGGAAATGAAAGAGAAGAAAGACAGAGTGGAAGATGCCCTCAATGCAACACGTGCAGCAGTAGAAGAAGGTATCATCCCCGGTGGTGGAGTTGCATTTATCCGTGCCATCGAATCTCTCAAATCGCTCAAAGCTGACAACGAAGATGAACAGACTGGTATCAATATCGTTGCCAAGGCAATCGAATCACCTCTTCGTTGCATCGTAGAGAATGCCGGAGTAGAAGGAAGTGTCGTTGCACAGAAAGTCAAGGAAGGAACCGGAGACTATGGATACAATGCTCGTACCGACAAATATGAAAACCTCTTTGCAGCAGGAGTCGTTGACCCTACCAAAGTAACCAGAGTCGCTCTGCAGAATGCAGCCTCAGTAGCAGGAATGTTCCTCACTACAGAGTGTGTAATTGCAGACAAACCTGAAGAAACCCCTGCAATGCCTGCAATGAACCCTGGAATGGGGGGTATGATGTAACAGATATAAGATCGATATAGATCACACCAGAAAGGGCACCGGATTATTTTCCGATGCCCTTTGTTTCTTTTATCATTTTCTACGCATGCTGAACTCGCATCCGCAATAGGTCTGGTTGTAAAACTGCTTTGCCAGAATGTTCCTCCGTTCATAGAGGCCACCTTTGCGCCAGTTTTTGTCCCAAAATTCAGTTACTCCACCTCCATAAACCTCCTGTGCATGGAATCCGGCCTGGAAAATTTGGTCAATACTCTTCCACCTTGAAGAGGCCAAAGTCGTTGTAAAGAGGGGGAATCCGTTAGCAGCAGCATACCTTGCCGTAGCATTGAGGCGATAGCTGAAACATTCCAGACACCTCCTGCCCCTTTCCGGCTCATCTGCCCATCCTGAAACAGAATCGAGCCACTGAGAGTGCCTCATATCCCAGTCATTGGAATCCAATGAAGATTCATCTATATAAGGCACAGACAAAGATTCTGCATACCTTACCAACTCCCCTTTCCTTAGAAGATACTCCTGTTGAGGGAATATATTCGGATTATAGAAAAAGAGCACTGGTTCATATCCATTTGCCAACAGCCACTCCAGAATTGCAGCCGAACAAGGAGCACAGCAACAGTGAAGGAGAACCCTCTTTGACATATCCTATATATCAAAATATTTCGGCAATCATACACCGTGCTGAGCCACCGCCATTCATTTCGATAAAATCAAGCTGAGGCGATAGAATCCTGTTCATCTTGCCCAGTTCAGTTGCCTGTTGGGGTGTAAGAGATTTCCTTGCAGAGGCAGACATCACCAGAATATCCTTGCCATCACCACCTTTCAGGCCGATCATATTGCCTGCGAAATTTTCGACTTGAGTATGTGTAATAGGCACAATCTTCTTTCCTGTCCTGACAAGCGAGTCATAGACCCTGTTTCTCTCCTGTTCATCAGTAATGGATTCAAGGCAGATAACTGCATACTCCTCACCAAGACTCATCATGACATTCGTATGATAAATGAGCACTCCGTTCCTGTCATAAGAATGGAACGTTATCGGAGTATAGCCCATCTTTTTACAGAAATCCTCCAGAACAGTCTCTGATGTCCTTGGAGAGATACCTGCATAAGCGATCTTGTTGTTCCTGTCGAGAATAAGACTGCCTGTACCTTCGAGAAACTTGTCCTCACTTTCCCACCAGGAGAGATCTACTACCCTCTTGACATCAAAATTCTTAAGAATGGTATCAATAAAGCATTTCTTCCTTTCATTTCGCCTGTTGGGAGCGGACATAGGATAGATTACGAGAGTACCGTCACTATGTGTGGTAAACCAATTGTTGGGGAATATTGAATCCGGAGTATGGGGGACCGGAGTATCCTCAGCAACTATCACTTCTATCTTATTGGCTTTCAAAAGAGAGATATAGCTAATAAACTCTCTTAAAGCATTCTCCTGTGAATACTCTTCATAACCTCTCTTCTGAAAGGCATTGTCGGTAGCCGTCTGCGGATTAAATCCGAAATTGACAGGCTTTACCATAAATACTTTATTGGTTGTCTGCATAAGGCATTGATTCAAATACTTCTTTGATTATAGCTATCGCCTCTCTCAACTGTTCTTCTGTAATGACAAGAGGAGGAGCGAAGCGGATAATATGTCTGTGTGTGGGTTTTGCAAGAAGGCCCTTTTCCGCAAGTGCAATACAAATGTCCCACGCCTCAATATCTCCCTGAGGTTCGGTAATAATTGCATTAAGAAGTCCTTTTCCTCTGACACTCTTGAAGAAAGGAGAGTTAATTCTTGCAATCTCTTCCCTGAAAATTTTTCCCAGTTTTTCTGCATTCTCAGTAAGGTGTTCATCCTTGATCACATTCAGAGCTGCAACAGCCACCTTTGCAGCCAAAGGGAAACCTCCGAATGTTGAGCCATGCTCTCCTGGTTTAATTGTCAGCATAATTTCATCATCAGCAAGGACAGCAGAAATCGGAAGTACACCCCCTGAAAGTGCTTTGCCGATAGTGATGATATCCGGACGTATTCCTTCATGATCAGATGCAAAGAGCCTTCCTGTACGACCGATACCTGTCTGAACCTCATCTGCTATGAAGAGTACATTATGCTCCTTGCATATATCATAACACTTCTTAAGATACCCGTCATCAGGAACATATACACCTGCCTCTCCCTGAATAGGCTCGAGAAGGAATGCAGCCACTTTGTCCCCCTTCTGCTCGAGAACCCTGCGAAGAGCCTCAGAATCATTATAAGGAATAGTAACAAATCCGGGAGTGAAAGGACCATATTGGGAATAGCTATCAGGATCTGTGGATATTGAGACAATGGTAATGGTCCTGCCGTGGAAGTTTCCTTCACATGTTACGATTATTGCCTCATCCTGAGGAATTCCTTTATGAATATAACCCCAACGGCGTGCCAGCTTAAGAGCTGTCTCGACAGCTTCTGCACCTGAGTTCATAGGAAGAAGCTTATCATATCCGAAGAACTTAGTAGCCATCTCCTCATAAGGACCGAGGCAGTCATTGTAAAATGCCCTTGAAGTAAGACAGAGACGATGAGCCTGATCGCAGAGTGCTGCCACTATTTTGGGATGACAGTGTCCTTGGTTGACTGCTGAATAAGCAGACAGAAAGTCATAATAGCGTTTTCCGTCCACATCCCAGACAAAAACACCCTCTCCCCTCTGCAAAACTACTGGCAGGGGATGATAGTTATGGGCTCCATAACGAGCTTCCTGATCGATGAATCTCTGAGCGTTCGGTGATATTTTCATAATAATAGTGTTTTTAAATTACACAAAATTAAAGAAAAAACTACATAATAGCTTCAAAGGCACAAAAAAAAGTCTCGAAAAAATCGAGACTTTTGAATACCCAAAGAGGTGGACCCGACTGGGCTTGAACCAGTGACCCCCTGATTATGAGTCAGGTGCTACTAACCGACTGAGCTACGGGTCCTATACTACCTTCGGTAGGCGTTTGAAATATCCTGCACAAAGGTAGAAATAATTTTTTTATTATCAAACTTTGATTTCAACTTCGACACCGCTGGGAAGTTCAAGTTTCATCAGAGCATCAACTGTGTTGGGGGTTGAGCTGTAGATGTCGAGAAGACGGCGGTATGAATTGAGTTCAAACTGTTCGCGAGACTTCTTGTTTACAAAAGTCGAGCGGTTGACAGTAAAGATCTTCTTATCTGTAGGAAGAGGAATAGGTCCGTTTACAATAGCTCCGGTTGCCTTTACCGTCTTTACGATCTTGTCTGCTGACTTGTCAACGAGAGCATGATCGAATGATTTCAGTTTAATACGTATTTTCTGATCCATAGCGAATTTTATTATCTGATTATTCTTCGTCATCATCATACTTCTTCGATCCGCCTGATGCTTCGATGACCTCTTTAGCAAGGTTAGCGGGAAGTTCAGCATAATGAGCAAATTCCATTGAGCTTGTTGCACGTCCTGAAGAGAGAGTTCTCAATACGGTAACGTAACCGAACTGTTCTGACAGGGGAACCTGTGCTTTAACTATACGGGCATTACCTTTGGCGTCCATACTTGTGATCTGTCCACGACGCTTGTTCAGGTCGGAAATAACATCACCCATATAGTCTTCAGGTGTAACGACTTCAAGAGACATGATAGGCTCGAGAAGGATAGGATTTGCTTTAGGAAGTGCGTGACGGAATGCCATTCTGGCACAAAGTTCAAATGAGAGAGCATCTGAGTCCACAGGGTGGAATGAACCGTCAAGGAGAGTAACCTTGAGCGAAGGAACTTCGAATCCTGCGAGAACACCGTTTGCCATAGCTGATTTGAAACCTTTTTCTACTGCAGGGATATATTCGCGGGGAACGTTACCTCCCTTAACCTGATCGATGAACTGAAGACCGTTGACTCCTTCGTCTGCAGGTCCGATTTCAACGATGATATCTGCGAATTTACCTCTACCACCGGTCTGTTTCTTGAATACTTCACGGTGCTGTACAGTGCCTTTGATGGTCTCTTTATAGTTAACCTGGGGAGCACCCTGATTGATTTCAACACCAAACTCTCTCTTGAGACGGTCTACGATGACTTCGAGGTGAAGTTCACCCATACCGCTGATGACTGTCTGGCCTGTATCATGATCACTCTTAACAGTGAATGTAGGGTCCTCTTCAGCAAGTTTTCCGAGAGCGATACCGAGCTTGTCAAGGTCTTTCTGAGTCTTAGGCTCAACTGCAAGACCGATAACAGGGTCGGGGAATGTCATGGATTCGAGAACGATAGGGAAGTTTTCGTCACAGATGGTATCACCTGTACGAAGTTCCTTGAAACCTACTGCTGCACAAATATCACCTGCTTCTACAAAATCGATAGGATTTTGTTTGTTAGAGTGCATCTGATACAGACGTGCAACACGTTCTTTCTTTCCTGAACGGGTATTGAGAACATATGTACCTGCATTGAGTCTTCCGGAGTAAGCTCTGATGAATGCGAGACGACCTACAAAGGGGTCGGTTGCAATCTTGAATACAAGAGCTGCGAAAGGCTCGTCAGCAGAGGGTCTACGAACCACCTGTTCGTCAGTCTGAGGATTTACTCCGTCCACTTCATCCACATCCAGAGGAGAAGGGAGGTATCTCATAACTGAGTCGAGCAGGAACTGTACACCTTTGTTCTTGAATGAAGAACCGCAACACATAGGAACTACAGCCATATTGATGGTAGCCTTTCTGAGTGCGCTGATGATCTCATCCTCTGTGATAAGTGAAGGATCATCAAAGAACTTCTGAAGAAGTCTGTCATCAAATTCTGCAACAGCTTCGAGAAGTTTTCCTCTCCATTCTTCAGCTTCAGCCTGAAGTTCTGCAGGCACATCCTTAACTACATAGTTAACGAGTTCCTTGCTGTCCTGATCGTAGTAGTAAGCCTTCATGGCGATCAGGTCCACAATACCTTCGAATTTATCTTCAGCTCCAATAGGAATACAGATAGGGAGTGCATTGGCACCAAGTTTTTCATGAAGTTCCTCAACAACAGCGAAGAAGTCTGCACCTACACGGTCCATCTTGTTCACATATGCAATCTTGGGAACTTTATACTTGTCTGCCTGACGCCATACAGTTTCTGACTGAGGCTGTACTCTACCTACTGCGCAGAAAGTTGCTACGGCACCGTCGAGTACGCGGAGCGATCTTTCTACCTCCACGGTAAAGTCGACGTGACCCGGAGTATCGATCAAGTTGATCTGATAGGTCTCGTTGTTATATTTCCAGAATGCTGTTGTAGCGGCTGATGTAATGGTGATACCCCTTTCCTGCTCCTGAACCATCCAGTCCATAGTAGCAGCACCATCGTGAACCTCACCGATCTTGTGGGTCTTTCCGGTGTAGAAGAGGATACGTTCCGATGTGGTAGTCTTACCAGCATCGATATGGGCCATAATGCCGATGTTTCTGGTATATTTTAAATCTCTTGCCATTAGCTAACTTAAACTGCTAAAATCTGAAATGAGCAAAAGCCTTGTTTGCTTCTGCCATCTTATGCATATCTTCTTTTCTCTTATAAGCAGCACCTTCACAATTGTATGCTGCCTGAATTTCTGCGGCCAACTTTTCCGACATAGAGTGACCGGAACGTTTACGTGCAAAGAGTATCATATTCTTGATAGCAAGAGATACTTTTCTTTCCGGGCGTACTTCTGTCGGTACCTGGAAGTTCGCACCACCAACCCTGCGGCTCTTTACTTCTACCTGAGGGGTGATGTTTTCGAGTGCTTTTTTCCAAACATCGAGAGGAGCCTTGTCAGAATCTTTCATCTTCTCGCCTACCATATCAATGGCATCGTAAAAAATAGAATACGCGATACTCTTCTTCCCCTGCAACATAAGGTTGTTTACGAACTGTGTAACCAACACTTCGTGGAATTTAGGATCAGGAAGTAGAATCCTCTTTTTAGGCTTCGATTTTCTCATTTTTCGAATAATTAGAATTTAATTAATGTTTACTTCTTCTTAGCGGCTGCTTTTTTAGGTCTCTTAGCACCATAGAGAGAACGGCTCTGAGTACGTCCTTCTACGCCTGCTGTATCCAATGCACCTCTAAGGATGTGGTAACGTACACCGGGAAGGTCCTTTACACGACCGCCACGCACCAATACGATTGAGTGCTCCTGCAAGTTGTGTCCTTCTCCGGGGATGTATGCGTTGACCTCTTTCTGATTGGTAAGTCTTACACGGGCTACCTTACGCATAGCTGAGTTAGGCTTCTTAGGAGTGGTTGTGTATACACGAACACAAACACCTCTTCTCTGAGGACAAGCATCCAACGCGCGAGATTTGCTTTGCACTTCAATAACCTCGCGTCCTTTGCGAACTAACTGTTGAATTGTTGGCATAAATAATTGTTAATCTTAACTTTACATTAATCTCGTCAATTTGACGGGCTGCAAAAGTACAAAAAAATAAGAACTTTGCAATACTATTTTTCAAAAATAGTTGAATTTCTGCATTTTAAGTTGGAACTCAGAATCCTGGGAGTTCTATAAAAAGAGTGGGAAGAAGAAGCAAAAGCCCTATTACAATGAGCATCAGCACGAATTTCCATGCAAATTTTATCCATTCTGCATAAGAGACCTTAGCCATAGCAAGAACCGCCATAAGGACCCCTGAGGTGGGTGTAATCATATTGGTAAAACCATCTCCAAACTGAAAAGCCATAACTGTAGCCTGCCTGGAAAGACCAATCAGATCAGAAAATGGAGCCATAACAGGCATAGTAATGGCAGCCTTAGCGGTAGCCGAAGGAATAAAGAGGTTCAGAATAGTCTGAATGCCATACATAAGAGAGAGTGATGCACCCTTTCCACTACCATCAATCCCCTTTTCCATTGAGTTAAGAATGGAATCTATTATCATTCCGTCTTGAAGTATTATGATGATTCCGGATGCGAGCCCGACCACAAGTGCAGCTGAAAAAATATCCTTTGCCCCATCGAGGAACTCCTTGACTATTCGGTTGGGAGTATATCCCCCGGCAATACCACTGAATATACCCAAGGCCAGAAAGAGCCCGGAAATTTCATCTATATACCATCCATATCCCAGAACACCGGCTATAAGAAACAGAATAGTAAATCCCAACATATTGAGAATAAAGTGTCTTGCCGACTTTCTGATAGAGAAGATGGCTCCGGTTACATAAAGCAGGGCCAATATCGGAAGAAGCCATGGGGCATGAAAAGAGCTGTTACCGAGCGTTATTATACAATCATTATAAAACAGTACTGCAAAGGTGATGACAGCACCACAGGTCATCAGCATGGCAGCATAAGAGGCCTTGGTCTTGAGTGGTTCAAGTTCAGATAAACTTCCATCGGCGCTTTCCGTGACACAAAGCCCTGAAGTATTTCTCTTGACTCTATTGGCATGCCTTAATACGAACACGATGAGAAATATTGTCAGAACCACCCAACAGAAGGTCCTATATTCAATACCCGAAAAGATGGGAATTCCGGCCATATTCTGTGCAACACCAATGGTGAACGGATTCAACATAGCACCTGCGAAACCGACATGGGCAGCCACATAAACCGCACAAATCCCTGTGAAAGTATCGTAGCCCAACGAATGTACCAGAGGGATTATCAAAAGAGTAAAAGCAATGGCCTCCTCACTCATGCCAAACACGGCACCGAAGAGCGAGAAGAGAAGCATTATTAGAACAAGCACAATATTCCCGACCCCGATTCTTCTGAAGAATTTGAATCGGCCCAAAGAGGAGGTAAACTTGAGAAATGAGAATATACCGGTATCGACAGCCTTGAGTGAATTGACAATCCAGAAAGCACCGCCTATTATAAGAATGAAGGCTATGACACCCGCTTGCTTGACAAAACCATGATACAGAGCTGTAACGACCTGCCAGGTCTGAGGAACAGACTCCACCGGCTCGAAGATAATACTCTTCGAGCCGTCAGGAGTAACCGTTTCAATGTATTTTCCACCGGGAACTATCCAGGTAGCAATGGCAGCCACCAGAATAACGGCAAATACAATTACGAATGTATTGGGAAATTCAAATCGTTTCTTCTTTGCCACCATCAGTTACTTCATATAACTATAGCGGAAATCGGTAGGAGGAACCAATGTCTCCTTTATAGAACGAGGAAGCACCCACCTTATAAGATTGAACTCACCACCGGCCTTGTCATTGGTACCGGAGGCTCTCGAACCACCGAATGGCTGCATACCCACAACTGCTCCGGTAGGCTTGTCATTGATGTAGAAGTTACCGGCCGCATACTTTAGAATATCCGAGAGAGCATCGAGTGCGACTCTGTCCCTTCCCCAGATGGCTCCTGTAAGTCCATAAGGCGATGTAGAGTCGCAAAGACGTGCAGTCTCTTCCACCTTATCATCGTCATATACATAGACTGTGAGTACTGGTCCGAAAATTTCCTCCTTCATGGATTTGAAATAAGGATCAGTGGTGACAATGAGGGTAGGTTCCACGAAGTATCCTTTACTCTTGTCATAATTGCCTCCAATGAGAATTTCAGCATCCTTGGACTCTCTTGCATACTCGATGTATGAGACAATATTGTCAAATGACTTTTCATCGATTACAGCATTTATGAAGTTTCCGAAATCGCATACATCACCCATCTTGGCCTGAGCAGCTGTCTGTTTCATCTTATTGAGGACATCCGGCCACAATGAAGCAGGCACATACATTCTGGATGCTGCAGAACATTTCTGACCCTGGAATTCATAAGCTCCGCAATATGCTGCATTTCCAACCTCTTCAGCACAAGCCGAAGGATGGACGAATATAAAGTCCTTTCCACCTGTTTCTCCAACAAGTCTTGGATAAGAGCGGTATCTGCCAAGATTTTCACCTACCTCTTTCCACAAAGTATTGAATGTATCACAAGATCCGGTGAAATGTAGTCCCGCAAAATCAGCAGATGCAAACACTTCCTTTCCAATAACAGCTCCGCTTCCAGGAATGAAGTTCACCACACCATCGGGAAGACCTGCCTCCTTATAAATCTCCATCAGATAGTAGTTGGAAAGGATAGCAGTCGTAGAGGGTTTCCAAACAACCGTATTACCCATAAGTACAGGAGAGAGAGCCAGATTGGAAGCAATCGAAGTGAAATTGAAAGGGCTCAGTGCAAAAACAAATCCCTCCAAAGGTCTGTACTCTACACTGTTAATCTGATTTGAAGCACTCTTTGGCTGTATATTGTAAATTTTGGATGCAAAAGCTGCATTATATCTAAGGAAGTCAGATAGTTCGCACACTGCATCTATTTCAGCCTGATAACAGTTCTTGCCCTGACCGAGCATCGCTGATGCATTCATCAATGCCCTATACTTACCCGATACGAGTTCGGCAATCTTCAGCATAATGGATGCCCTTACGGTCCAGTCCAGACTTTCCCACTGCGAATGAGCCTTCATCGCGGCATCTATCGCCATCTTAACCTCCTTGGGGCCTGCTTTATGGTAGGTAGCCAAGATATGTCCGTGATCAGTAGGCATGACAACAGTTCCTATATCCCCGGTACGGATCTCTTTGCCACCGATAATCAAAGGAATATCCAGAACAATGCTTTTCTGTCTTTCAAGTTCATTTTCGAGCGCTACTCTCTCAGCAGATCCGGCGAGGTAGCTCTTTACCGGCTCGTTAGCCGGAACAGGGAAGTTAAAAACGGCATTTCTCATATAGTCGAATATTTTAATTGTAATTTGTTTTATCCTTTAAAAGGAGAATGTGTAGAAGATACCAAGGACATGGATACCTGGTTTTACATAGTACTGTACATATCTATAAAACAGATCAATAGTATGTTCCTTAGCAAATTTCCAGCTAACACCTCCGGTATATCTTGTCATCCAAGTCTCTCCGGCCATAAACGAGCCGTAGCCGCTAAGGTAGAGAAAATGCTCAGCATCAATGTGCGGTGTAAAGGGAGTACCTGTCTTGAAATCAAGCCTTAACCTGCTTCTTAGCGAATTTAGCTGTCTGTTTAGGGCATCTGATGGTCTGTCGGTATAGTTCAATTGCTCGAAGAGTTCCCTCAATGACAGCTTTACGACATTGCCGAAAGTGTAGGAGGCAGTTCCGCCTACGAACCACCTGTGACAGTTTTCGAATCCCTTGTCATACTTGTCGCTCATTATCATGTTGTAGCGGTATCCGGCCGTTACACTCGCATACTGATTGAAAGTATACAGTAGCTCTGGGCAGATCATCCACTGGTTCAACTTCGTGGAATTCTCCATAGTACGAATTTCACCGTACAGCATTGCGGTAAAACCCTTAGTAATCTTTTTCTTGATATAAAACTGTGCCCAAATTCTAAAATCTTCAGGTTCAGACTGGCTCTGAGCCTTTAAGGAAGGAATTGCAATAATACCCAAAAGGGTTAACGCCAATATTACTCTAAAAAATCTATTCTTCATTAAACACAATAATTAAATCACATTCTTTCAAGGATAATACCTGACCTGTACGCTCCAAGAAGCTGTTTGAGATCCTTTATTCTCTCCTTCAATATCTGTCCGTTATCAGTATCTCCCACCTTTGTCCTCTTGTCGACAGACTCGATGAGTTTGGTGAATGATTTGATATCCACGCAATCCTTGACAGCCTTTTCAACAGACTTGAACGGTTCGTGACGGGCAAGGAGCAATCCGTACGAGTTATAAATAAGTGTATATCCTGCGATACCTGTCTCCTTCTGATACGCCTTGGAGAAACCGCCATCAATGACAAGGAGCTTTCCTCCGGCCTTGATCGGAGATTCACCCTTGACAGTCTTTACAGGAGTATGGCCGTTAATGATATGGCAATGATCACCTTCAAGGCCGAACTCCTTGAGAATCATATTACAGATATCGATTCTCTCTTTATACTGAGCATAGTAGCCACCTCTTTCCTTATGTGTCTCTTTTTCAGCAACGAAATATCTTTCGAAAGTGGTCATTTTGTCCTTTCCAAAAGGAGGAGCGTAAGGTCCGCACCAGAGGAACCACATGAAATCTCTTGCATAATCCTTAAGCTTGAGATCCTCATCTTCGAAGAATGCAATGCGCACAAGTTCGTCAACCTTGTCGAAGAGAGCTTTTCCCTTATACTTCTTTCCGAGGACATTCATCTCCATAAACGAGCCGTCCTCATTGATAGGCATAGAGGCATGGAAGAGAAGGTTATTGTTACGTACCAGATAGAGGGAGCCCTTCGAGTACATGCATTTGATGTGTCTCTGAAGCTTGTCATTATGGGTGAAGTTATACATCAGCTTGGTTACCACCTCCCTCTCTTCGTTGGTGAGTTTGTAGGGATGTTCCTTATCCACAGTGGGCAAAAAGGTATCCTTCATATTGTAATCGGTTCCGTAGAGATTTACAGTTCCCTTTTCGAAATCTATCTTTTCGAGCAGGTTTCTGTCCGCCATTCCGAACTCTTTACGACGCTTGATAACTTCGCCTTCGAGCTTGAACTGGATTATAGCAATGGCTTTGTGCATCTTTGCAATCAGCTGCAGGTCACGGTCGTTGAATGTCTCGCCCGGATCGGCTTTGGGCTTGAAGCAGTCACAAGGATCATCCCCGTAAGTATCCATAGCGAATGTAGCCAAAGGAAGTAGATTTATACCGTAACCATCTTCCAGAGTCTCGAGATTGGCATACCTAAGGCTTATTCTCAGCACGTTAGCCATACATGCGGCACTACCAGCCGCTGCACCCATCCATATCAGGTCATGGTTACCCCACTGGAAATCCACAGTGTGATACTCAGAGAGCAGGTCCATAATCTTATGAGCTCCGGGGCCTCGGTCATAGACATCCCCGATAATATGTAGCGAATCGATGGTAAGACGCTGTATCACATTCGCAATCGCACAGATAAAACTGTCTGCCGAACCTGTGGAGATTATAGTATTGAGGATAGCGTAGATGTACTCGTTCTTGTTTTTGTCGTTGAGAGATTCGTGAATGAGCTCTTCGATAACGTATGAGAATTCGTCAGGCAGTGCCTTACGGACTTTCGAACGGGAATATTTTGAAGCCACCACTTCGAGAACCTTCACGAGGTTAACGAGAGTAACCCTATACCAGTCATCAAGTTTCTTCTTCTCTTTTTGATGGATAAATTTAAGTTTCTTTTCAGGATAGTAAATCAGAGAACAGAGTTCCTTTTTTTCAGAATCCACGAGCTGTGTTCCGAAAAGTTCGTCGACCTTTCTCTTTATGACACCCGAAGCATTTCTAAGAACATGCTGAAAAGCATCATACTCACCATGAATATCTGTCAGAAAGTGTTCAGTACCCTTGGGCAGATTAAGTATCGCCTCGAGATTGATAATCTCGGAACTTGCGCTACTTATTGTCGGAAAGCTCTTTGAAAGCAGTTCCAGGTATTTTATATCTCTTGCCATATAGTAAGTTTTGTTAACAGTTTTTGGTTTGCACAAAAGTAATGATTTATTCCCTTTTACCCAAAAACAATAGCATCAACAGGATTCTCTTTTGCAGCTTGGATTGCTGGAATAAGTCCTGAAACCACCCCACACAGAATCGAAAGAAGCACCGAACACACAGAACGCCATAAATCAAGAGACAAAACAAAATCTTTCGAGAATGTATTGACTGCCAATGTCAAGATAAAAAACATAATTATACCTCCGAGTGCGCCTATAAGAGAAAGCATTGCAGACTGACAGATGACCCTGACAGCAATATCGAACCCGGTAGCTCCCATAGCCCTGAGCATACCATTTTCAAAACGGCACTCATTGACAGTGACAAACATAATATTTGCCGTACCGAATATACCTATCAACAATGAAAAAGAGGAGATTATCACAGAGATCATACCCACTTGCGAAAGAAGATCCTCCAGAGTCTTCAGGAGGTAATCCATCTTGTTGATAGAGAAATCATTATCCCTATCCGCAGGGAGAGCCCTTGAGGCCCTCAACACCCTGATTGAACTCTCAATAGCCTCATCAGCGCTTACATGCTTACCTGGAAGGAGTGCAATCATGCCGTCAGAAAAGGGGACAACAAGATTCTGCGGCTCCGCATCCCAAGGAACAACGATTCCATTTTCGCACCTTATAGGGTTGAGAATAGCTTCTGATCTGCTCGATAGCACACCTGATATCATATAGCGGTCTGTCCCTATGTAAATTCTCTTTCCTACAGGATTTTCATCCGAATCAAAAAGCCTCTGAGCAAGGAGTGAGCCGATCATCACCTCCCTTCCTCTGGCAGGCATACCTGAGGTAACGGTTGTACCCGAGACCTTCTCAATTCCTTCGGTGGAGCGGACAATCCTGACATTATCCAACCTCTTGTCCCTGAATGAGACCTGAGCAATACCGAATGAGACCAAGACAGGTTCCGACTGTATTGAATTACGCCTTAGCGAATTGAAATCACGAAAGGATATCTCCGGTCTTGAATCATACCTCCACAGTGGCTGCTCATCTTCATAGTCTTCCGGTGCAAAAGGATATTTTGTTATAAAGAACATATCTGCCGAGAGCCCGTCCATTCCGGAGATGATGTTCTGTCGGAGCGATGCAGCAACTCCCCCTGCTGCAAGCAATGAAAAAATTCCGACAGTAATTCCGCTCAAGGAGAGAAGCGTCCTGAGCCGATCCTTTTTAAGAGAAAAGAGTGCGAAAGAGAGACTCTCCACCACCATTCTCCACACCACCATCCGCTCTTTCACTGTTTCGTTCATATTTTAATTATTAATGCCTACCTTCTTTTGAAGGTCTCGCAGCATATCAAAGGCATCCATTGGGGTCATTCTGTTCATATCCGCCTTTTTCAGGGTATCTCTCACACTCTCCAGCACCGGGTCATCAAGTTGAAAAATCGATAGTTGGACCGCATCTTCATGGGATGTGGTCTGCTTTCTTTTCTCCCTGAGAGACAATGCCTTGGATGAAAATGAAGAATTTCCTGAAGAGGATCCCCCCTCAAGCCTCTTGAGCATCTTCTCAGCCGTATCAACTACCTGACGCGGAATACCAGCAAGCCGTGCGACATGAATACCGAAGCTGTGCGCCACGCCTCCTTCGCAAAGTTTCCTCAAAAATAACACTTTTCCATCAGACTCCTTCACCGCGATATGAAAGTTTTTTACCCTTTTGAACTTCTCTTCGAGTTCGTTCAACTCATGATAATGGGTGGCAAATAGTGTTTTGGCGCCTGCGCCATTTTGATGGATATACTCCACTATTGCCCACGCTATGGACATTCCGTCATAGGTACTTGTTCCTCTGCCTATCTCATCCAATAAAATGAGAGAACGTGAGGTCATATTGTTCAATATGGAGGCAGTCTCCAGCATTTCTACCATAAATGTCGATTCCCCTCTGGAAATATTGTCAGAGGCGCCCACACGTGTGAAAATCTTGTCAAAACAGCATATGTGAGCCGATTCGGCAGGAACCCATGAACCCATCTGCGCCATAAGGACTATCAGTGCGCTTTGTCTGAGCAATGCAGATTTTCCGGACATGTTCGGCCCTGTAAGAATTATTATCTGCTGCTTGCGATTATCCATGTAGAGATCATTTGCTACATATTGCTCTCCCTCAGGCATCAGCCTCTCGATTACCGGATGACGACCCTGCTTGATATTCAGAATATCCCCCTCATCCATCACAGGCTTACAGTAGCCATACTCAACGGCAGCCTTGGAGAGGGAGAGTATAGCATCCAACCGCGCTATGACAGAAGCATTCTTTTGTATCTGAGGAATTGCCTTTTGTACTGCTGTTATTAGCGATGAAAAGATTCGTGCCTCTATCGAGTAGACCTTTTCCTGCGCACCCATAATCTTCTCTTCATACTCTTTTAGTTCGGGTGTGATATACCTCTCAGCATTGACAAGGGTCTGTTTACGAATCCATTCCGGAGGTGTCTTCTCCTTGTGGGTATTCCTCACCTCAAGATAGTAACCGAAGACATTGTTATAGCTGATTTTAAGGGAAGAGATTCCTGTCTTTTCTATTTCACGCTGCTGAATCTGCAAAAGAATATCTTTTCCGTTGGCAATAATATCGCGCAATGAGTCAAGCTGGCTGTCAACCCCTTTGGCAATCACCTCCCCTTTCCCAATCTGGGATGGGTCAGGCACCAGCTTGCCTGCAAGAAAACCCCTTAGTTCCATACACTCATCAAGAGCAGAGGCCTCCTTGTAAAATGGAGAGCCTTTACCATACTTGAGGATCGACTGCTTTATGGGGATAACCTGTTCCACAGCATTGTACAGCTGAAGTATCTCCCTTGGTGACACCCTGCCAGAGGCCGCTCTTGAAAGTATTCTCTCCATATCTCCAATAGTGCTGATGCGTTCCGAAAGATCTTCAGCAAGAGCACTCTCCTGTATGAAAAAACCGACTGAGTCGTGTCGCGAGGTAATTTCAGATAGGGACTTGGATGGCATTATCATCCATGACCTCAACAGGCGGGAGCCCATCGCACAGGAGCATTTGTCAATTATATTCAGAAGCGACACACCTTCATTGTCACATGAATCTATAAGTTCAAGGTTTTTGATGGTAAACCTGTCAAGCCACACCGATGTGCCGTCATCAATTCTGGAGATAGAACAGATCTGCGCCAGAGTCCTCTGACTGAAATATTCAGTATCCTCCAGCCTGTTAGCTTCCAGATAGAACAAAAGTGCACCGGCGGCTGTAATTCCCATCCTCAGATTCTCTACACCAAACCCCTTAAGAGTGTCTGTATGTAGCTGTCTTGTAAGTTTAAGATAGGAAGAATCGAAGACAAAAGCCCACTCATCCATAGTCGAAACATAGACATTGGAAGTCCAGTGCAGATAGCGCTCTTTCACCCCCTTCTCAAAACCCTTCTGTACCAAAATCTCCTTTGGTCTAAATGAAGAAATAACAAGGTCAGCGTAGTTCAAATCTCCCTCTGAAATCTTGAAAGTTCCAGTAGAGACATCAAGTATTGCGATTCCTGCAGAATCCTTATAAAAATGGAGTGCAGCTATGTAATTGTTCTCCTTCTGGTCAAGAATCTGGTCACTGTAGGCTACCCCCGGAGTAACAATCTCTGTCACACCGCGCCTGACAAGTTTTTTGGTCAGTTTAGGATCCTCGAGCTGGTCGCACACAGCCACTTTATAACCGGAACGCACAAGTTTGGGAAGATACAGGTCGATGGAGTGGTGCGGAAAGCCGGCAAGCTCTATGTACGAATCTCCATTGCTCTTCTTTGTCAAGACAATACCTAGAATTCGGCTTGCAATGACAGCATCCCCTCCATAAGTCTCATAGAAGTCCCCGACTCTCATAATCAGGAGGGCTTCAGGGTTGAGAGCTTTGAATTTATAATATTGCTGAATCAGTGGTGAATCTTCTTTCTTTGCCATAGGTGCAAAAATAAACAAAATTATCGTCTTGCTTAAATTTGCGTAAGATATTTGTATCTTTGCAACAATGAAGAGAGTCTTGATTATTAGTTATTACTGGCCTCCTGCAGGCGGATCGGGAGTTCAGAGGTGGCTTAAATTCACCAAGTATCTACCCCAATTCGGGTGGGCACCTATAGTCTACACCCCATCCAACCCGGACATCACTCTGGAGGATAGGACACTGTCAGACCAGATTCATCCTATGACAGAGATTGTCTCCACCAAGATTATCGAGCCCTATTCCATATTCAGACACTTTATCGGAGGAAATGGGTCCAAAGCAGCAACTTCTGAAAAAAATGAAGTCAATCTGATTAACGCAAATGGGAAGAAGAGTCTCAAAATGAGAATCAGTCTATGGATAAGGGCAAATGTTTTCATCCCCGACCCTAAGATTCTTTGGGTATCTCCATCCGTCAAATTTCTTTGCAAATATCTCAAAGAGCATCCTGTGGACCTGATAGTTAGTACCGGCCCTCCCCACTCAATGCATCTGATTGCACAAAAGGTCAGCAGGAGGTACAATATCAAATGGGTAGCCGATTTCAGAGATCCATGGACCGGTATCTTCTACTTCAAGCACCTTCCGCTTACAAAGTCAAGCCTGAGAAGATACATGAAAATGGAAGAGGGGGTATTGCGAAATGCAGATGCTGTAGTGACAGTTACAGATAGGATTGCCACAGATCTGACAGAGGCTGTAAAGAGTTCCGGAGCCAAGACACCTATCTACAATATAGAAAACGGTTACGACGAGAGCGACTTCTGCTATGACGAAGAGACTTCTCCATATTTCACCCTCGTACACACAGGCCTTCTGGCAGCAGAAGGTGACCCGGACAGACTATGGAAAATAATAGGAGAACTCTGCCGGGAGATACCCTCATTCGCAGAGGATTTCAGACTGGAACTGGTCGGAAAGACAGACGCAAGTGTAATAGATGGAATCTTCAACCAGATGAAGAGAGAATCGGTGACAATTCACGGCTATTTGCCTCACAACCTTGCAAACAAAATACAGAAAAAAGCCACAGCGCTCATCCTACCACTGAGGAAGGAGCCCGAGGCTGCCGGAATTCTGACAGGGAAATATTTCGAATATCTGGCGGCAGGCAGACCGATTATTGCATTTGGACCCAAGAATGGCTCACTTGCGGATTCGCTCGCGGCCACCGGTGCAGGCAAATTATTCGAATGGGATGAAGAGGAACATCTAAAGCAATCTCTTCTTTCTCTCTACCGAAGCTGGAAGGAGCACACCCCTTGCGAATTTTTCCACCCCGTAAAGAGCGAGATATCTAAATTCAGCAGAAGGGAGCTGACCGGAAAACTTGCCGCTTTATTCGAAGATTTATGCAGATAATGGTGGATAATTGATTTTTTTACATTATCTTGCCAACTCTTATACACTGTTGGAATGAAAAAAGACAAAATAGCCGGTTTTTTAAAGAAAGGATGGCCCTATCTCGTTATTATTGCGGGGTTTATATTGATTTCATACGCTTTTGCACCATACGTGCTCTCAGGTAAGATCGTCAATCAATCCGACATCTCATCCTGGGAAGGAATGGCACATGAAATAATCACACATAACGAGCAGCATCCGGAAGATCCGGCACTTTGGACCAATTCAATGTTTTCAGGAATGCCTGCTACGCAGATCTCCGTAAAATACCGCGGTGATCTAACCGAATATCTTTACGAACTGCTCTTCTGGGGGAAAAGACCTCCAAGCTACTTCATTATCAGCATGGTAGGAGCTTTTTTGCTCTTTCTCGCCTTCGGAGTGAATCCATGGATTGGCGCTATAGGCGCAATAGCAGTCTCACTCTGCTCATACAACATGCAGATCATACAGGTTGGGCACAACACCAAGATGGTTGCTATCGCCTTTATGCCATGGGTTCTTGCAGCCCTTGCAGCAGCCTACAGGAAAGGCTCTTATTTGAGCGCACTGCTATTCGGACTTGCACTGAGTTTCCAGATCAAAGCCAATCACCCTCAGATTACATATTATCTAGCCTTTGCAGTGGTAGGATATGCAATAGCAGAGCTTTGCGGAGCCATCAGAAGACATGAACTTAAACAGTGGAGCCTGATTTCAGCAGTACTGCTGCTCTCGGGAGTGCTGGGTATAGCTACTAATGCCAATAAACTCATACCCACATATGAATATGCAGCATACACGATGAGAGGAGGTTCAGAACTCTCAACCAAAAGTGCAGGAAACACCGGTAATGGGCTGGATATAGAGTACGCCACGGCATGGTCTTACGGTCCCTCGGAAACCTTCAATC
Source organism: Bacteroidales bacterium (assembly GCA_029010575.1). Classification (GTDB taxonomy): domain Bacteria; phylum Bacteroidota; class Bacteroidia; order Bacteroidales; family UBA932; genus Coprenecus. The sequence continues at coordinate 21,587 of JAQXKS010000003.1, forward strand.
TCATGATTCCCAATTTCAACGGCGGCTCGTCAAGCGGGGAGCTTTCAAAGGATTCCAACACCGGAAAACTCATCAGGTCCAACTACGCGAACGCCAATGCGATACTGCGTAACATGCCTCTCTACTGGGGTCCTCAGCCCTTCACGGCAGGTCCGATGTATATGGGTGCTGTATCGATTTTTCTCTTTATCCTCGGACTGATAGTAATAAAAGGAAGATACAAGTGGTGGGTAGTGGGAGTGTCAATACTTGCCCTACTGCTCTCTTATGGATATCATCTGCTTTGGTTTTCAGAACTTTTCTTCAAATATGTCCCCTTGTACAACAAGTTTAGGACAGTCTCCATGGTTCTGGTACTTCTGCAGATTACCATTCCTCTGCTTGGTTTCGTCGCGCTTGACAGAATAATGAAGACTGAAACACTTGAGCAAAAGAAAAAGTTCACCACAAGTTTACTTATCAGCTATGGTATTACAGGTGGTATCTGTCTCTTGTTTACCATCCTCCCTACCCTGGCCGGAGACTTTGCCTCATCATCTGACGCGATGTTCGGCAATAACAGAGAGATTATTCAGGCCCTCAGACTTGACCGTATGGCTCTTCTTAGGAAAGATGCATTCACCTCATTTATTTTCATATCTATAGCCTTTGCTGCCATATATGCGGTGGTCAAAGGTGTGATAAACCGGAAATGGGGAATAGCAGCAGTGGCTGCAGCCGTAATAATCAATTTCTGGAGTGTAGACAAACGCTACCTGAACGAATCTCATTTCTTTAGCAAGAAAGATTACAACAGCCAGTTCGCACTTACCACTTCGGACAAGTACATCCTTAATGACAAAAAGCCGGACGAGAGGGTTCTTGACCTTACTGTAAATGTATTCAATAACTCTATAACCAGTTACCACCACCACACCATAGGCGGATACAGTCCTGCCAAACTACAGAGATATCAAGATATTATAGACTATTACCTCAACAATGAGATAGAGACGCTGGTAGATGAGCTAAACAGCACGGGAGTTCCTCAGTTCCATCCGGTCATGTCGATGCTCAATACCAAATACATCATATTCAACAAAAACTACGCACCTCTGACCTACGAATGGGCCTTAGGCAATGGCTGGATGGCCCAGGAGGTGATATATGCCTCATCAGCAGACAGCGAAATAGAGCTGCTCGGCAAGGCAGACACCCGAACCCAAGCGGTGGTGTATAACCCCGATAAGGCAGACGGTACAATAGCCCAACTTCACGGAAAGGGAAGCGTAGAGTTGCTTGAATATTCTCCGAACTACCTTAAATACAGATGCAACACAGAACAGGAAGGAATCGCTGTTTTCAGTCAGGTCTACTATCCGGCGGGCTGGAAAGCCTATATAGACGGAACCGAAAGCGAAATTCTCCGCACCAACTACATTCTCAGGGGAGTGCATCTTACACCAGGAGAGCACATTGTAGAGATGAGATATGCACCGGCTTCATTCAAAGTCGGAAAGAATATCTCTCTGGCAAGCTCGGCAATACTCATTCTCATGATAATATCATCAATACTATATCTACTTAAATTCAAAAAAAATGACAATCACTAAAAAAATCGCAAATGTTCTTGCAGTCTCTGCAGTAGCAGCCACAACACTCTCCTGCTGCAATAAAGAAGAGTCTCCCATGAAGGCCAAGGTAGCTGAATATGCACCTTTTGAACTTTCGTCAGAACTCGCTGCAAACCTCTCCCCCAAGGAAAAAGAGGTGGTAAATATCTTTTTCGAAATCGCTGATATAGCTGAAAGCCTCTTCTGGAAACAGACATTCGGTGACAAGAGCGCACTGGATGCTGTCAAGGATCCGTACGCCAAAGAGTTTGCACTTATCCAGTACGGTGCGTGGGACAGACTTGACAACAACCGTCCCTTCCTCGAAGGCTATGGCGAAAAATCACCTATGTGTCACTACTATCCTCAGGATATGACACGCGAAGAGTTCGATGCATTCAACGATCCGAACAAGAATTCATGGTACACTGTTATCCGTCGCGACGAAAACGGTTCGCTCAAGAGTGTGTGGTATCACGAAGAGTATGCAGAAGAGGTCGGCAGAATGTGTGAACTCATGCAGAAAGCCGCAGACATCACTGAAGACTCAGGTCTGAAGAATTACCTCCTTAAGAGAATCGAAGCTTTCAAAAGCGATGACTATCTGGAAAGTGACCTCGCATGGATGGATATGAAAGATAGCCGTATTGACTTCGTTGTAGGCCCAATAGAATGTTACGATGACAAGTTCCAGGAAACCAAAACATCCTACGAATCATTTATTCTCCTGAAGGACGAAGCCCGCAGCAAGGACCTTGCTAAATTTGTAGGAATGCTTCCCGCCCTCCAAAAACAGATTCCCGTAGCGCCCAAATACAAAACTTTCGTTCCCGGAACTTCATCAGACCTTAATGTCTACGATGCCGTTTACTACGCAGGTGACTGCAACTCAGGCAGCAAGACTATAGCTATCAACCTCCCCAACGATGAACGCGTTCATGCTCTCAAGGGAACCCGCCGTCTCCAGCTGAGAAACTCGATGAAGGCAAAATTCGACAAGATTCTTCTCCCCATCGGTGACATCACTCTCGCTCCCGAGTTCAGGGACTACCTCGATTTCGATGCTTTCTTCTGGAATGTAACCTTCCACGAAGTAGCTCACGGACTTGGTATCAAGCAGACTATCAACGGCAAAGGGACTGTAGATGAAGCTATGGGAACAGAAAAGACTTCATGGGAAGAGGCAAAAGCTGATATCCTTGGTCTCTTTATGGTTACCAAACTTATTGAAATGGGTGAAATAACCAACATCACTGCAGAACAGGCCATCACCACCTATATGGCAGGAATCTTCAGGTCTGTACGTTTCGGAGCAGCATCATCACATGGCAAGGCAAATATGATGTGCTTCAACTTCATGGAACAGAGCGGTGCATTCACACGTAATGAAGAAGGTCTTTATGTAGTTGATTTCCAGAAGGCCAAAAAGGCTATTGATGACTGGACAAATATGATCATCACCTTCCAGGGTGATGGTAACTTCGAAGGAGCCAAGGCATTCCGCGACAAGAATGGCGGCATAACACCTTCACTCCAGAAGGATCTCGACCGCATCAACGCAGCCGGTATACCTAAGGATATCCGTTTCATTCAGGGTCCTGACGTTCTCTTCAAATAGTATATAGTATCGAGAGTGACCGTGACTGAAACATTCACGGTCACTCTCATTGTTTAACAGATTGCAATAATGGGAAAATACTCTCCTGTACGCGCCAAAAAACAGCTTGGACAACACTTTCTCAACGATGAAGGCATAGCAATGGCTATTGTTAATGCCATGACCACATATACCCGTCAACATGGAGGAATCGGGCTTATGGAGGTCGGAGCCGGTACCGGTGTGCTGACCAAATACCTTATCAAAGAGGAGGATATAGATTTCAAAATTGCCGAGATAGACAGCGAATCCATCGATTATCTGCTGGAAAACTATCCCGAAATATCACCGAAACTGTTTCAGGAGGACTTCCTGAAGATGAAACTGGAGATGATTTTTCCTGCAGAGTTCTGTATTATAGGGAATTTTCCTTATAACATCTCTTCACAAATATTCTTCAAGATTCTTGACTATAAAGATTCTGTTCCCTGCTGTGTGGGAATGGTACAGAAAGAGGTGGCAGAGAGAATTGCCTCTCCCTGCGGCAACAAATCATACGGAATACTTTCGGTTCTGCTTCAGGCATGGTACGATATCGAGTATCTCTTTACTGTAGAACCTCATGTATTCACACCACCTCCAAAGGTAAGATCCGCTGTCATACGTCTTCAGCGCAACTCCAGAAATGACCTCGGATGTGACAGTACCCTGTTCAAAAAAGTGGTTAAGGCTACATTCAACCAAAGGCGAAAGACCATAAGGAACTCACTCAAACCGCTTCTTGCCGAATTTGAGATAACCGCTACACCATTGCTGGATTGTAGACCGGAACAGCTGAGTGTAGAGGACTTCATAGAACTTACAAATCATCTTATAAAAAAGCCGACATTATGAAATTTACAAGGATAATATCATTAATTACAACATTACTCATAGCATTGTCTTGCTGTAAGATAGAGAAGACATCGTCTTCAGTTCCTTATACGATAAAAGATGGAATGATCCGTTTCGAGGTACCACAACGCGCTCAAGGTCAGAAATCTCTCATTGGATTCAGGACTGCCCCGATGGAGAAGGTGCGTGTAGGATTTGTCGGACTAGGCATGAGGGGACCTGGAGCCGTAGAGAGATTTACATACATCGAAGGAGTAGAGATTAATGCCCTTTGTGATCTATACCCGGAAAGGGTAGAATCCACACAAAAGATTCTAAACTCCAAAGGTCTTCCAGAGGCTGCATCCTATTCAGGAGAAGAGGGATGGAAGGAACTTTGTGCCAGAGAGGATATTGACCTTGTATATATATGCACCCCATGGCAGAATCATGTCGAAATAGCTGTCGGAGCCATGAAGAACGGCAAGCACGTAGCTATTGAAGTCCCCGCTGCCACATCGTTGAAGGAGTGCTGGGATCTGGTCAATACAGCAGAGAGGATGCAGGTACACTGCACCATCCTCGAAAACTGCGTTTACGATTTCTTCGAACTCACAGCATTGAACATGGCACAGGAAGGGCTCTTCGGAGAGGTACTCCATGTCGAAGGGGCATATATACATAACCTCGAACCCTTCTGGGATGAATACCAAGGGAACTGGAGACTCGACTTCAATCAGAAGCACAGGGGTGACGTCTATGCGACACACGGATTCGGCCCCGTATGTCAAGTGCTTGATATCCACAGAGGAGACCGCCTTGACTATCTGGTGGCAATGGATACCAAATCTGTAAACGGGAAAGCCCTTGTCAAAGCTAAAATGGGTAAAGATGAGTGTGCAAACGCAGACCACACAATCACCCTCATCCGCACCGCAAATGGAAAGATGATAGAGATTCAGCACAATGTAATGACTCCCCGTCCATACAATAGGCTTTATCAGATTACCGGCACAGAGGGTTTTGCCAACAAGTATCCCATAAGCGGTTTTACATTCAAACCTGAAAATATCGATTCAGATGATGTTCCTGACCATGAGAATCTCAATTCTCACCGCTTTATCCCTGAAGATGCGAAGGAGGCACTTATGAAAAAGTACATGCACCCTATACATAAGGAAGTAGGTGAAATTGCCAAGAAGGTGGGAGGACACGGAGGAATGGATTTTGTTATGGATTATAGACTTGTATACTGTTTGAGAAACGGACTTCCACTGGACATGGATGTCTACGACGCTGCAGAATGGTCTTGTGTGGGTGAACTTGGTGCCATATCCATGTTCCACAACAGCATGCCGGTACAATATCCAGATTTTACAAGAGGAGAGTGGAATAAGATTGACGGTTTTGATTTTGCAAAATGACAGAACTTGTAATTTTCGACCTTGACGGTACGCTTCTCTACACCGTCGAAGATATTGCACAGGCTACCAATTACGCACTGGAACAGTACGGTTACCCAACCCATTCTGTCGAAGTCATAGCTACCTTCATAGGCAACGGAATCAACAAACTGTTGGAGAGGGCACTTCCTCAGGGGCATAAGAGTCCTGAAGAGGTAATTGAACTCAGAGGCCACTTTAAGGACTTCTATGATATTCACTGCATGGATTTATCGAGACCGTTTGATGGCATAAGGGATCTGTTGCGGTTTATCAGACGAGAGGGAATCGGGGTTGCAGTTGCATCTAACAAATATCAGGCAGCGACAGAACGTCTTATTCCCTATTATTTCCCCGATATAGACTTTGTAGCTGTATTGGGACAGAGGGAAGGGATTCCTGTAAAACCTGACCCATCCATAGTAAATGACATTCTCGAGATAGCCTCGATACCACCCGAAAATAAGGTAAATGTCCTCTATGTGGGAGATTCTGGAGTGGATATGCAAACAGCTATAAATGCATCACTTACAGCAATAGGTGTAACATGGGGATGCAGACCGCGAAGCGAACTGCAGAAATACTCCCCGGCATATATAGTCGACTCACCCTCTGAAATAGAAGATATTCTCCTTTCACTTAAAAAGTAGTATATTTGCGGTTTGTATTTAATAGATATTTTATATGAAGAAAAGATTTTTACTGGCAGGGCTTATTCTCTTTACACTCCTTCCTCTGAAGGCAGACGAAGGCATGTGGCTTCTTCCGCTGTTGAAAGAGATGAACAGCGGACGTATGACTGAACTTGGTTTCGAAATAACCCCGGATGAAATATATAATCTTAATCACTCCTCTACCAAAGATGCCATCGTTATCTTCGGAAGAGGATGTACGGGTGAGATTGTATCAAAGAATGGTCTCATCTTTACCAACCACCACTGCGGATACTCTAACATTCAGGCACTCAGCTCCGTCGAACACAATTATCTGAAGGACGGATATTGGGCTATGAATCTGAACGAAGAGCTGCCCGCAAAGGGTCTTGAAGTGAGGTTTCTGGAAAGCTTTACAGATGTCACCTCCAAGGTAGAAAAGGCACTCTCCGGCTCCAAATCTCAAGAGCAGAAGAACAAGGCATACAATACCCTTTACGAGAAACTCTGCAAAAAAGCAGGTTGCGATGGGAAATTCATAGAGGGGGCGCTCACCTCATTCTATGGAGGGAACAAATACTATTTCATCGTCTATAAAGTTTACAAGGATGTCCGTTTCGTCGGAGCACCTCCAAGCTCAATAGGAAAGTTCGGAGCTGACACCGACAACTGGATGTGGCCTCGACATACCGGAGACTTTTCAGTTTTCAGGGTATATGCCGGCAAAGACAACCAGCCTGCAGAGTATTCGGAAGAGAATGTTCCCTACAGTGCTGAAGAAGGCAATTACCTCAAGATTTCCCTCAAAGGATATCAGCCTGAAGACCCCGTCATGGTTATGGGATATCCCGGCAGAACCAACAGATTTGCCACTTCGTACGAGCTCGATTATCAGGTCAGTCTCAACGAAAGAGTAATAGAAATCAGAACTGAACGCCAGAAGGTTTTGATGGAGGATATGCGTCGAGACCCGGCAATCATGATTCAGTATGCCAGCAAATATGCCTCATCATCCAACGGATGGAAGAAGTATATAGGCATGAACGAGACACTTGACAGGCTCAATGTACTGAGCAGGAGAGCCGCACAGGAAAAGGAATTCTCGGATTGGGTAATGCAGGGCAATAGGAAGAGAAAGGAGAAATACTCTCTTGCACTTGACAAAATCAGCAGGTCTATAGAGAACAAGAGAGACATTGAAATTTATCTTACCACTCTGAGGGAGTCACTGGCGAATATCGAACTGTTCGCTATATCAAGTATCGCAATGAATACCCTGAACTACGACACCCTCAGCAGATATATGGACAGGGTGGAGAATTTCTATAAAGATTTCTCTTGCGAAACTGACAAGAAGGTCGCAGTAAAGATGATAGAACTTTTCAGGAAATTCTACGGTTCAAGCGAACTCCTCCCCAGTCTCTACAATGTCATTGACTCCTGCTACGGTTCGGATATCAATGCATATGTAGAGGATATCTACTCGAGAAGTATCTTTACCTCTATGGAAAAACTTTCACAAGCCTGCAAAGAGGCCTCTGAAAACAACGGTATCATCGCAAGCGACCCTGCAACAGATGCCTATGCCTCAATAGCCAAAGCATGGCAGGCAGGACGAAATATTCTCTCTGAATCACAGACCGGAAACGATTTCAGCGAAGGTGTCAAGGATTATATCGCAGGAACGCTTGAAATGAGAAAAGGAGAGCCCATCTACCCCGATGCCAACTTTACACTCCGTCTGACCTTCGGTCAGGTACTACCCTACTCGCCCCGCGATGGTGTAATCTACGACTACTATACCACTCTTGACGGTGTGATGGCAAAGGAAGATCCCAACAACTGGGAATTTGAAGTTCCAGAAAAGCTCAAACAGCTCTACAAGGATAAGGATTTCGGTGAATATGCCCTTCCGGATGGAAAGCTTCCGGTGGCATTCATCTCCAATCTCGACATAACCGGCGGAAACTCCGGTTCACCCATCATGAACGGCAAGGGCGAGCTTATAGGTCTGGCCTTTGACGGAAACTGGGATGCAATGAGCGGGGATATTCTCTTTGAACCCAACTACCAAAGATGTATCAGCGTGGATGTGAGGTATCTTCTCTTCATCATGGACAAATTCGGAGGAGCCGGATACCTGTTGGATGAAATGAACATAGTCAGATAAAATAGAGACATGACAAAAATTATAGAACTACTTTCTGCTGTCGAACATCCTGCAATGGAGGGTGATATCGTATCCTTGGGAATTGCAGCCGATCTTAAAATAGCAGATGCACAGGGTGGAGAGCTCGACCCTGAAGCAGAGGGGGTGGATGAAAAGATTGCATCCATAAAGTTCAAGCTGGTATTCCCCAGCCCCGACCCATTCTCTGCAGATTTGAAAAAAGAGTGCGAAGAAATCTTGGAAAGGGAATTCCCCGGAGCCTCTGTCACCATTATCGAAATGGTGGCTCCAAGGAGGGAGACCAAGCGTACGGTCGATGAGCTTAACGATCAGGAACTAAAGAAGATAGGCAAAATAATTGCCGTAGCCTCAGGCAAGGGTGGAGTCGGTAAGTCAACAGTAACTGTCAATCTCGCCGCTGCGCTTTGCCGCAAGGGTTATAAGGTGGGAATAGTCGATGCTGACATATACGGACCTTCAATCCCCAAGATGACAGGCACTGAAGGAATTTCACCGCTGGTAGAACAGGCTACCAATCTTATTGTCCCCATAGAGAAATGGGGCATGAAAATTCTCTCGATCGGACATCTTGTAGAGCCTGAGCAGGCCCTGATATGGAGAGGTCCTATGGCTTGCAACGCCCTCAAGCAGCTCATCATGCAGGTGAAATGGGGCGAACTTGATTATCTTCTCATTGACCTGCCTCCGGGAACAGGAGATATCCACATCTCGCTCGTACATGACATTCCACTGGCTGGAGCAGTCATAGTAACCACTCCAGGACAGGTAGCGATTGCAGATGTTATCAAGAATGTCAATATGTTCAAGCACAAGGACATCAATATCCCCATATACGGACTTATTGAAAATATGGCATGGTTCACTCCTGCAGAACTACCACATAACAGATACTATATTTTCGGCAAAGATGGAGGCAGGAAGATGGCTCAGGAGACAGGAATCCCCTTCCTTGGAAGTATTCCTATCTATATGTCTGTGAGTGAAGGAGGTGATACAGGTATGCCAGCAGCAATGGGAGACAACCCCGTAGCAACAGCATTTGCTTCTATATCTACATCATTGGAAAAATAGTTAATACTCAATACAATGTACAGAACTAAAACTTGTGGCGAACTTCGCCTATCAAATGTCTCAGAAGAGGTAACTCTGGCGGGATGGGTTCAGAGAGTAAGAAAGATGGGAGGTATGACCTTCATCGATCTTAGAGACCGTTACGGAATCACACAGCTTGTAACCGACGAGGCTACATCGGCTCAGCTTAACGAGCTGGTCGAAAAACTCGGTCGTGAATTCGTTATTCAGGCTACCGGCATCGTAATGGAACGCCAGAGCAAAAACCCTAAGATTGAGACCGGTGACATTGAAATTAAGCTTACTGACATGAAGGTTCTCAACCCTTCTGTAACACCTCCCTTTACCATTGAAGACGAGTCAGATGGAGGTGAAGAGCTTCGTGCAAAATTCCGCTATCTCGACCTTCGCAGAAATCCTCTCAAGAGAGCCTTGTACCTAAGGCACAAGATGGCTCATGAAGTAAGAAACTACCTCGATTCTCAGAATTTCATAGAAATCGAGACCCCATATTTGATTAAATCTACTCCGGAGGGAGCAAGAGACTTTGTAGTCCCTTCACGAATGAACCCTGGAGAGTTCTATGCACTTCCTCAGAGTCCACAGCAGCAGAAACAGCTTCTTATGGTGGCAGGATATGACAGATATTTCCAGATTGTAAGATGCTTCAGGGACGAAGACCTCAGGGCTGACCGTCAGCCTGAATTTACACAGATTGACTGTGAAATGTCATTCGTCGAAAGAGATGATGTTCTGAACACCTTCGAAGGTATGATTAAGAGCCTCTTCAAGAACATTCTCGGAATCGAAATCAATTACGACTTCCCCAGAATGCCCTATTCACAGGCAATGTCCATGTATGGTTCCGACAAGCCGGATATCAGGTTCGGAATGACCCTTCATGATATCACAGATTTAGCCAAGGGACATAACTTCTCTGTCTTCGACTCAGCAGAATATGTAGGTTCGATAGTAGTTAAAGGAGCCTCAGACTATACCCGCAAACAGCTTGATGAACTCACTGAATGGGTCAAGAGGCCTCAGATAGGAGCCAAGGGACTGGTATATGTAAAATGTGCTGCAGACGGTTCGTTCAAGTCTTCAATCGACAAGTTCTTTACTGCTGAAGACCTTGGCAAGATCGCTCAGGCAAGTGAAGCTAAATCATCCGACCTTATCCTTATTCTCAGCGGTCCCAAGACGAAGATGCAGACAGCTCTGGGTTCTTTGCGTATCGAGATGGGCAACAGGTTGGGACTGCGCGACCCCAAGGTATTTGCACCTCTATGGGTTGTTGACTTCCCTCTTCTTGAATGGGATGACGAAACACAGCGTTTCTACGCAATGCATCACCCCTTCACATCTCCAAAGCCGGAACATCTCGAATATTTCTACAGCAACAAAAAAGAAGATCTGGCAAACGTTTGCGCAAATGCCTACGACTTCGTCCTCAACGGAACTGAAGTGGGAGGTGGTTCAATCCGTATCCACGACTCGAAAATACAGGAAAGAATGTTCGAAGTACTTGGTTTCAGCAAAGAGGATGCCGACTACCGTTTCGGATTCCTTATCAACGCATTCAAGTACGGTGCACCCCCTCACGGAGGAATTGCGTTCGGATTTGACAGATTCTGTGCCCTCTTCGGTGGTCAGGAGACCATTCGCGATTATATTGCGTTTCCCAAGAACAATCAGGGCCGCGATATGATGCTGGATGCCCCTTCAAGAATAGACCACTCACAGATGGAAGAGCTCTTCCTCGAGAGCACATATAATGAAAACAAAGTTAACTGATACGAGTATGGCACAATTGGAAAACCAAATTCAGAGTGATATAAAAGCTGCAATGATTGCAAAGGATGCAGTAGCCCTCACATCTATTCGTGCAATCAAAGCTGCCATCCTCCTTGCCAAGACATCAGAAGGAGGAGCAAAAGAGTCTCTTGAAGATGAAGAAGTAATAAAAATCATAGGCAAGCTGGTAAAACAGCGTAAGGAATCTGCTGCCATCTACAGTCAGCAGAACCGCGAAGATCTGGCTCAGAATGAGCTTGCCGAAGCTAAGGTTATGGAGAAATATCTCCCTAAATCCCTCTCTGAAGAGGAAGTTGAAGCAGCCGTAAAAGAGATAATAGCACAGATAGGTGCCTCGTCAATGGCTGATATGGGCAAAGTAATGGGTGTTGCCACTAAGAAACTTGCCGGAGCAGCAGACGGAAGAGTAATCTCTACCATTGTCAAAAGGCTCCTCAGCTAAGCCCTCTGGCTCAGGCTTAAATAAAAAGGAGATGTCTTTATCAGGCATCTCCTTCTGTTTTATTCTATATGACTAAAGTTCCAGCAGCTTGATAGCATCAATATATTGGGCAATTCCAATAGCAGTCTGTTTTGCAACCTTGACAGCCATCACCACTGTCTGCGGCCTGTGCACTACATCGCCCGCTGCAAAAACGCCCTTGCGCGTAGTCATGCCGAAAGGTCTCTCCTTGACAATTACATAACCGTTGCTGTCTGTCTCGATACCGGAGGTGGTAGAGACAATCAGATCTGCAGGACGCTGACCCACAGCCAGACAGACTCTGTCGCAGTCGATAATCTGTTCACCCTCCGGAGTGTCGACTTTGATACCGATAACCTTTCCGGCACCGTCACCTATAACCTCAAGAGGAACCCTCTTCCATAAAAACTCAACACCTTCAGACAATGCCTCTTCATATTCTGAACGGTTCGCAGGCATCTGAGCTTCTGTCTTACGGTATGCAATAGTTACACTCTTGGCACCCATTCTCAGAGACGTTCTGGCAGCATCAATAGCGACATTGCCGCAGCCAAGCACAACTACACGCTCTCCCTCTCCAACCGGAAGTTTATCCTTACCGACATATCCCTGATTGTATGAGTTGCAGACATGAAGCAAGTGGGTAGCCTGAACCACCCCCTGAAAATCGACTCCGGGAATATCAAGAGACTTGGGCAGAGCCGTACCCGTTCCGATGAATATCGCATCAAAGCCTCGTGCCACAAGATCGTCTACAGTGAGAGCTTTTCCAACAGGAGTATTAAGCTGGAAGTCCACTCCTAATGCCGCTATCTTCTTGATTTCCTTACGAACGATCTCCTTTGGAAGACGATACTGGGGGATTCCATACATCAGGACACCTCCCGCTTCGCTCTGACTTTCGAAAATGGTAACCGCAAAGCCCATACGGGAGAGATCTCCGGCAACAGTAAGCCCTGCAGGACCTGAACCGATAACAGCCACTCTTCCCCTATCTTTCTGAGGAATCTTCTCTCTGGTCAGGTTCATCGAGCTGTCAAAATCTGCGATAAACCTCTCGAGTTTTCCAATCTCTACAGGTCTGCCCTTGACACCGAGGATACAACTTCCCTGACACTGCTTTTCATGCGGACACACACGGCCACAGATTGCCGGGAGATTGCTTTTTTCATTAATTATCGCCATTGCATTACCCATATTTCCTTTGGAAAGTTCCATGATGAAATCAGGTATATTGTTTCCAATAGGACATCCTGTGACACAGGAAGGCTTCTTGCAATGAAGGCAACGCTTTGCCTCATTGATTGCCTCACTCAAAGTAAAGCAATCCTCATTTTCTTTAAATCTTTCAGCCATTATTTATACATTAAACAGGAAGTGCATTACATCACCGTCCTGTACTACATAATCCTTACCTTCAATAGAGAGCTTTCCGGCAGCTCTGCACGCTGCCTCTGAGCCATAATGGATATAGTCTTCGTAGCTGATAACCTCTGCCCTGATGAATCCCTTTTCGAAATCGGAATGGATGACACCAGCAGCTTTGGGCGCCTTGTCACCTTTATTTATAGTCCAAGCCTTGACCTCCATCTCTCCGGCAGTAAAATATGTTCGGAGATTCAATAGATTATATGCACTCTGAATAAGCCTTTCGACACCCGACTTCTCAAGTCCGATCTCCTGAAGGAACATCTGCCTCTCCTGATAGCTTTCAAGTTCCGCTATTTCAGACTCTATCTTGGCAGCAATTACCAGGATTTCGGCATTCTCGTCCTTTACAGCCTCTCTTACCATATCCACATACTTGTTGCCGGTCGAAGCAGAGGCCTCGTCTACATTGCATACATACAGGACAGGTTTATTGGTAAGCAGAAAGAACTCTTTTGCAATCTTTTCATCTTCAGGATTATCCAGGACTACACTCCTTGCGGATTTGCCCTCGAGCAGCACCGCCCTATATCTTTCAAGAATATCACATGCCCTCTTGGCATTCTTGTCTCCCCCGCTCTTCGCCATCTTTGTGAGTTTCTGAAGACGGCTCTCTACGGTCTCCAGATCCTTGAGCTGAAGCTCCATATCGATAATCTCCTTATCCCTTACCGGATTCACGCTTCCATCCACATGGACGATATTGTCATCATCGAAACATCTGAGGATATGGAGAATGGCGTCAGTTTCGCGAATATTGCCCAGAAACTGGTTTCCGAGCCCTTCTCCCTTACTTGCCCCCTTGACAAGTCCCGCAATATCAACGATTTCCACGGTTGCGGGAACCACCCTTTTAGAATGGACCAGCTTATCAAGCTCCAGAAGTCTATCATCCGGCACATTGGTAGAGCCAACATTGGGTTCTATGGTACAGAAAGGGAAGTTGGCAGCCTGCGCCTTTCCTGAACTGATGCAATTGAACAAAGTTGATTTGCCCACATTAGGCAATCCTACTATTCCACATTTAAGCGACATATCTCTAAATCAATTTTTTCTCAAAAATATAATTCCACAAAGATAGAAAAAACAACGATACTACATATATTTGCATCAGTCAAACAAACAATAAGTGAAGAAGATTATGTGCAAAGGATTTTTATTGTCTCTGACACTTCTGTCAATCCCCTTCCTGCAAGTCTGTGCACGAGAGAGTGAAAAGGATAGACAAATCGCTGTTTTCTGGAATCTTGAAAATTTTTTCGACACGAGTGATGATCCACGTAAGAATGACGATGAGTTCACCCCGAGAGGAACGAGGCATTGGACCTACAAGAAGTTCATTGCCAAACGTAACGGTATTGCCCGTACGATTGTTTCTATGAAAGAGAAATACGGTCTGTTTCCCGCAATAGTTGCATTTGCAGAGGTGGAGAACCGCTGGGTTATCGAGGAGCTGACAGAGAAAACACCTCTATCAAAACTTTCATACAAGATCATTCACTATGAATCTCCCGACAGACGCGGAATCGATGTTGCCTTGATATATAGAGAAGAGCTCTTTAAAGTAATCCAATGCAACAGCATTTCCGTAGATCAGACACTCATCGGGCGACCCACAAGAGATTTGCTAAGAGTAGCAGGCCTCCTCGATGAGGACTCAACAGTCATCTATGTGGCACACCTCCCCTCCAAGATATCGGGTGCCTGGTCATCTGACCACCCAAGACATGTTGTCATCTCCACTCTCTCTGACTCCATGGAGAAGGACATATCGTCAGGCTGGAAGAGAATAATCGTAATGGGAGATTTTAACGACACACCTGATTCGCAGACCATATCCTACTTTTTAAAGAAGAGCCCCTACCTCAGATGCATTTCAATGGAAGAATTCTCCAAAGAGGCAGGAACAATCAAGTACAAAGGCAGGTGGGAACTCATTGACCTGGCTTTTGCCAGCGAGTGGATTACCCATGCAACATACAATATCTTCGACAGCGGATTTCTCCTTGAAAAAGATAATCAGTATCTGGGAAAGAAACCTAAAAGATGCTATAATGGACCAGTATATAACGCAGGATTAAGTGACCACCTCCCGATAGTGGTAATTCTGTGATTAATATTGTTATCTTTGTGCGGAGTTTATTTTTATAAAAATGCAACACATTAAATATGAGTTCAATATCAATTATTGTCGCTATTACCGAGAATTTTGCCATAGGCAAGGGAAACAGCCTGCTATTTCATATTTCAGATGATTTGAAACACTTCAAAAGGCACACTACAGGGCATCCTGTCATAATGGGATACAAGACATTCCTTTCAATGGACAGCAGAGCACTGCCTAACAGAAGAAATATTGTCATAAACACAAGGGAGAGTGCTCCCACCCCTGTGGAGGGTATTGAATTTGCCCACTCCTTAATCGATGCAGTCGGTATGTGCAATGCATCAGAAGAGGTCTTCATAATAGGTGGAGGAAAGATATACACTGAGGCTATGCCTTTATGTGACAGATTGATTGTAACACATATAGAGAGTGTGGCAGAAGATGCAGACACATTCTTTCCGCGCATAGACGAATCAATCTGGACAATGTCCAAAGTTGAAGGACCGTTCACAGACCCTAAAAGCGGGCTAAACTACAGATTCTGCGAATATACTAAACAGATACATCGGCCTTGATTGCCGGCCATGGATCGTAACCCTCAAGGTGAAAATCCTCATACCTGAAATCGAATATCGAGCGGATATCAGGATTTAGTTTCATAACAGGGAGCTGGCGCGGCTGACGATGGAGCTGTTCATGTACCTGGTCAAGATGGTTCAGATAGATGTGCGCATCCCCGAAGGTGTGTACAAAATCACCGGGGGTATAGCCACACTCCTGAGCAATCATAAGCGTCAAGAGAGCATAAGATGCAATATTGAATGGAACTCCCAGAAAGAGGTCTGCACTTCTCTGATATAACTGACAGGAGAGTGAGCCATCGGCGACATAGAACTGAAAGAGGGAGTGACACGGGGGAAGTGCCATCTTGTCTACCTCAGCAGGATTCCATGCAGATACGATATGTCTTCTGGAATCTGGATTTTTCTTCAATGATAAAAGCAAATCAGAGAGCTGGTCAATAGTCCGTCCGTCCGGAGCAGGCCAACTTCTCCACTGATGCCCATAAACCGGACCAAGCTCCCCGTTTTCATCAGCCCATTCATCCCAAATGGTAACTTTATGGTCATTAAGATACTTTATATTAGTCTCTCCTTTAATAAACCATAGTAACTCGTAAATTATAGACCTTAGGTGAACTCTTTTTGTGGTTAAAAGAGGAAATCCTTTGCTAAGATTGAATCTCAATTGATAACCGAAGATGGATTTTGTACCAGTTCCTGTCCTATCCTTTTTAATAACTCCATGATTATCAACATATTCAAGTAAATCCAAATAATTTTGCATATTAAAAATTTTAAGCAAATTTAAAAAAAATAGGTTTTATTACAATTTATAATTATTTTTGCTGCAGATATATGACATCAGATTTTAGCAATTATTTTTTAATATTATGAAAAAATTCTTACTAACAATGATGCTGCTTACGGCTTGCATCTTTACGTTATCAGCTCAGACCTCTGAGGTTAAGGCTAAGAAGGATACAGTACTCGTTCCTGAATGGAACTTGAAGACTAACCTACTTTATGATGTTACTACTACTCTCTCACTCGGTTTCGAGATTGGCGTATCCCCTAAGTGGTCTATTGATGTTCTGGGTGCAATAAACCCATGGAGATTTAAAACAGGATCTTACTTCAACATGATCATCGGACAGCCTGAAGCACGCTACTGGCTTGGTTACAGACAGGAAGGACACTTCTTCGCAGGACATCTTATTGGCGGTCTGTACCATTTCAATAAAATCACACTCCCCTTCGGTATCTATCCCAGCATAGCCAAATCTGAATTCAAAGGCGGTATCGCAGGTGTCGGACTTGGATATGGTTACAGATGGAACATGAACAAACATTGGGGAATGGAATTCGAAATTGGTCTTGGCTATATCTATACAAAATACAAGGAAGTCAGCTCCAATAAGATCTATAACAAGCACTATTTCGGACCTACCAAAGCCAACCTCTCTCTTATCTACAGATTCGGTGGCAAGAAACGTGAAGAGGTACGCGCAGAACAGGAACTCGACTACTTCGCAGAAGTGTTGGAAGAACAGGGCTATACCAAAGATACCGTATTCAGAACCGAAACCATTATAGACACTGTATACGTTGACAAGATCGTAGAAGTAGAACCTAAAGAATATCTCTTCGCCCAGACCTTTAACTTTGAAGCTAAGATGACCAAGTTCAACCCTAACTTTGCTGACAACGCTGCTGCACTTGCAGAACTCGACAAGTTTATCGAAGAGATGAACAACAATTCATCAATAGAAATCCTCAGAGTCAGCATTCTCGGTTACGCTTCAGTAGAAGGAACAGTTGACAACAATGACAAAGTATCTTACAAGAGAACCAGAAGCCTTGCTGACTACATCAGCGCTAAATCTCCTGTTCTCGCTAAGAAAGCTCTCGTAGGTATCAACGGTGAAGACTGGGAAGGTCTCTCTAAACTCGTTGAATCTTCCAACATGGAAAACAAGGACAAGGCTATTGAAATCATCAATGGTCCCGAGTCAGGAAGGTTCGGCAAACTCAGAAAACTCAACGGTGGAAAAGACTACAACCGCATGATGAATGAACTCTTCCCCGAACTCAGACGTGCAGACTTGGTAATTGAATACAGAATCAAATAATTACCTTATAATCATTTGATACCATAATAAATGGTGGCAGATCCAACGATTTGCCACCATTTTTATATTAAAGAACAACAACGCAAGTAGAAAGCTTTTACATCAGAAATCAAAACCAACATTAAGCGCTATTGCAAGACCTAAATATTCTCCAGCCTCCAATTTAATGGAGGGATATAAGGATAATCCCATTTTTTTCGCAAGAGAGAACCTGACACCGGGACCAAAAGAAAAGAAAACGCCTGCACCATCGCAGGCTTCGCTATAAGTAAAACCTAACTGAGTAGAGATGAACGGCGCCGTTTTGGTCTTGGTAAAATAGGCTCTGCAATCTGCTGCAAAGATAAAAAAGTTGAGGTATCCTGTTCCTAACAACCCTCCTATATAGAAATAGGGATTACACTGATATCCCAATGAATATGTAACTCCGAAATAGGGATCTCCTTCAATAATATCACCACCGATAGCAAGTTCAACATTGCTTTTCAATCCCGTGGAGAGGTTTGTTCCACCGATTGTGTTACCGCTTTTGTTTGATGAAAAGTCATTGCCGTTAAAACTCTTTCCGGGCTGGGCGCCTGCTTCAAATGTAAAGGCCATCAGAAGTATAGACAGAACAAGTACACTTCTGTGGAATGTTCTAATAGTTTTCATATCAGAAATCAAAACCAATATTAAACGCTATTGCAAGACCTAAATCTTCTCCAGCCTCCAATTTAATGGAGGGATATAAGGATAATCCCATTTTTTTCGCAAGAGAGAACCTGACACCGGGACCAAAAGAAAAGAAAACGCCTGAATGACCTTCGCAGGAGTCGCAGTAAGTAAAAGTAAAACCTAACTGAGTAGAGATGAACGGCGCCGTTTTGGTCTTGGTAAAATAGGCTCTGCCATCTGCTGCAAAGATAAACAAGTTGGGGAATCCTGTTCCTAATAACCCTCCTATATAGAAATAGGGATTACACTGATATCCCAATGAATATGTAACTCCTAAATAGGGGTATTCTTCAAAAGTTTCATATCCGAAAGCAAGTTCAACATTGCTTTTCAATCCCGTAGAGAGGTTTGTTCCACCGATTGTGTTACTGCTTTTATTTGATGAAAAGTCATTGCCGTTAAAACTCTTTCCAGGCTGGGCGCCTGCTTCAAATGTAAAGGCCATCAGAAGTATAGACAGAACAAGTACACTTCTGTGGAATGTTCTAATAGTTTTCATATCAAATATCAAATCTTATTCTCCATATATTGAATGAACTCTTTTCATTGGCTCTGGATGAGAGGAAATAGATATACTTTCCGTCAGGAGACCATACCGGACAGCAGTCATTAGCAGGGTGATAAGTCAGCTGAATAAGATTGGTTCCATCCAAATTCACGACAAAGATATCCAGATTCGGCTTCTTTGAGATAGACGATATACTGCTGCCTTCACAGAGTATTTTAGTTCCATCAGGAGATATACGAGGATTAGTGAATCCTTTGTTTTTATCGGAGAGTATCAGAGTTTCAACCCCTTTTTCATAATTGACTCTCCATATCTCACTTGAGCCCATCGATGAATTTCTGACGCAGAGAAATTCATCAGATCCCTCTCCTATGGGACAAGGATTGTAACCACGACAACATGAGGTAAGAGCTCCATTTTCAAGGTCATAAGACCAGATGAAGGAGCCTGAATTATCAATTCTTGTAAAGAATATCTTCTTTCCGTCATTGGACAGGACAGGATTTATGTCTTTGTTGTTGCTTGTCAGCTGACGCATGATACTTCCTACATGAGCATCTGTTGCACTGACCTGAATCCTCTTGGTATCAGAAGCATCACCAAAATAGAGGTTACCATCAGCGCCCCACGAAAAGTCATCGACATTCCTGTATGTACGCTGAGTAGCAGAGCCCTGAGGACCGCTCTTTCTAATCATTATGTTCCACTGTCCGTCAGTGAAGGATTCGTAGGCAAGCTCTGATCCATCCGGAGATATATCCAGCAGATTCAATGTGTTCCAACCAATCCCGTTCTCAGTACAAATTCCCATGTAGGATATGCTGGAATAAGCATAAGTAGTACCTTGACCTGCAATAATCGACTGGTTTTCATCAGTAATTTTCATTACATTAAGACCGCTTTCTTCAGGAGAATAACTCTCAAGGTAGGTGTAGGTCGGTGTACCGCATGAAGGGACTGCCAGAAGGGCAATCCCCAAATAAAGATGGTTAATTTTCATGACTATATAGAGTTAAATTTTCAACAAATATACTACCCATAAAAGAATCATCAAAATTATATTTGTCCTTTGCAGAAATTATTTTGGCCTCTATTTTCTATTCGACTGATTACACTCTACCTCTACAAAAAACGTATATAGTGTATTTAACAGAAAAGGAGATGACCTGATTAGGTATCTCCTCTTCATCTGAAAATATTTTAGTATTCTATATCCTAGAAGAATCTGGCTCTGTTATCAACGATATCTGCCATTTCTGTAAGGATTGAGGGCAGAGAGTTTATCTGGTATGACTGGATCTGATTTGCTCTGATCTTAGCGTCACTGTCAGTATAGAATGAACCTGTTTCTCTATTTACAACTGAGAATACATAGATTCCGGCATTACCGGCCACAGGACCTGAAAGGGTATTGGGAGTGGCTCCTGCAACTGCTCCGAGGAAGGCAGGTTCGTTGGCTGCACCAGACATGGTACCGAACGCTATATCCTCCTTAGTGGAAACACTCTGTCCCAAAGCCGCTGCAACAGCATCTATATCTGTAAGTCCCTTTATCTTTTCAGCAACTTCTGCAGATACCTTTTCTGAACGTTTCTTATTGGTAAGAAGGTATTTGATCTGAGCTGACACCTCCTGCAAAGGAGTATATCCCTCTTCCTTTACCTTCTTGAGTGCTACCACGAAGTATTTGTCGTTATCTACTGTAAACAAAGGTGAGACATCTCCTTCCTTAGCTTCGTAGATCCATCTCGAAATCTCTTTGGTATTCTTGTATTTGGAGAGTGTAGAAGCACCTTCCTTTACATTGGATACAGGTACGATGGGTAGATTGCCCTCTCTGGCTACTTCGTTGAATTTGGTGATATTTCCTTCTGAACGGATAATCAGATCATTTGCCTGTGCGTAATAGCTTTGATAGGTCTCTTTTCCGGCAACTGATTCAATGACCAGAAGTGCTACCTGTACCTTCTTCATAGGTTTGGTCCTTTTGGTAACTTTGACTACATGAGTACCGTAGTTGGTATTGAGAACCTTTACATCACCAGGATTGTATGAAAGGACAGCTTCCATTCCGGGAACCATATAGGTCTGTGTCAGCCATCCCAAATCTCCGGGATTCTCTACATTCGGATTGGTATCAAGTGAATATTCCGAAGCGAGGATAGAGAAATCAGAACCCTTTCTGATAACGTTTGCAAGGCTGTCTGCAAGGTTGTCTGAACCGGATCTGAGAAGAATATGTTGAACAAATACCGAGTCAGGGAGGTTCTTGACATCACTCACGCGTGCTGCATAGAAATCGTTGTCCTTTCTGAATACAGGGAGGACTGTGGGGTTCTTTCCGAATGCGAACTCTTCTACCTGAGGGAATGAGGACTTGAGTTCACCCTCTTTATAGTAGTATGTATTAAGGGGCTTATCAGAGTTTCTCGCAAGGAAGGTCTTGAGATTGGATGTTTTGGTAAAATCCTCATACAGACCATTGATGCGTTCCTCTGCCAGCTGAATATCCTTTTCTGAAGGTTCTACCTCAAATGCTACGAATTCAACATCCCTTGAAGCACTTCTTTTATAGTTTTTCTTGTGTGCGTTATAGTAGTCTCTGATCTCATTATCTGAAACCTTAATGGTGGTATCAGGTCTGAAACCTATAGGATAGAGAACGAATTTGACATCCGATGTGGTATTGTTTTCTTCGATCTGACGGCGCAGTTCTACAGGAGTGATTACGTTACTCTGGCTGAAAAGCGAAGAGTATTTGATGAAGTATTGCTGGTTGGTCATGCTTCTTTGGAGAAACTCCCAATACATTCCGAGGTTTCCTGAAGCATCCTGTGGAATAGCGTGAATGAAATCGAGCAGTTTCTCTCTGCTATAGTTTCCTGAAGCATCGAGGAATGCCCTCTCCTGAGCGAGAACGGGTGATATTTCTTTACCCTGACTCATATCCACTATTTCATCTTCACAAACTCTGATACCAGCCTTTTTGAATTGGGGAATCAAATAGCTTTCAGATACAAGATTCTGCCAAGCTGTCTCTTTGATGGTTTCGTTGGCTCTCTCATCTATTGACTGACTGCCTGTGGTAAGTTTGTAAATGTTGGTGTAGTACTCCATTTCCTTCTGGAAATCTTCATAGCCGACTCTCTTTCCGTCGATTTTACCCACATCGTACTTTGATGAGAAGAATCTCATGGTAGTCTCCAATGTTTGCGGATCAATAATGAAAGACAACAGTGCTACTGCAATGAGTACGGTAATAAGGATACCGAGTTTTACTCTGATTTTCTCTAGAACTGACATATTGTTGTTTTTTACTTGTTTCTCAAAATGCTATAAATAAGAGTGCGAAGATAGTAATTTTTCTTCTATCTCTTATAATAGTGAGGGGGAAAATGTTTACTTGGGTCCTATAAAGTTGACACTGTCGACATAAGAAGCCCTGGTCGAATCGTTATCCACTACTCCATAACTGTCAAAAGGTCTGAGAAGCTGCGCCCTTCTTGCCATTTCGTCGGACTCCAGACCGAATCCCTGCATGAATCCCTGAGGGGACGATAGTGTAACATAACAGTGAGTATAGATGAGTTTCTTATCTTTGTCCCAATAGAGAGTATCTGTCTTGATGACCTCTCCTTTTATGTAGTTGTTTATGACTACATCCCCATATGCAGACCACTTTTCTGTCTTATCTACGACACTGTGATTCGCCTCATTGGAGATAATCTGCGTCTCCATCTTACCCTCCTCATTGAAAATCATTACATTGAAACCGTTTTTGAAGAGTTCCACAGACTTCTTTCCGCCATTCTCTTCATAACGCTCCATTACAGATGCCCTCATCCTCATCTTTACCATGCCCTTCTGGGTTTGGATTGCCTCCATGTCTTTGACCACCTGTGTCGGTGCATTCTCCACTAGAACGGAATCAATCTGATCTAACTTCCGGCCACAAGATACAACAATGGTAGCAACCAGAAAGATTGCTACCATAGTCAAAGGATTATAGATGTTTTTTTTC
Organism: Bacteroidales bacterium; assembly: GCA_029010575.1. Lineage (GTDB taxonomy): Bacteria > Bacteroidota > Bacteroidia > Bacteroidales > UBA932 > Coprenecus. The sequence goes on from JAQXKS010000003.1 coordinate 44,757, forward strand.
AATTCTACTATTTTAAGGTTCTAACGGTAGTGGTTTCTCTCATACCGTTGCATGATACGGTGAATGAATCTCCATCCACGATGTCATACATGAATGCATTAGCCTGTTCGGGATAGTATTTTGCAAAGTTTGCAATTTGCTTGTTAGCTTCCGCTTCGAGACTGGGATCCAGTTTCTTGGCTTTGTTCATGTAGTCGGTAGCTACCCAGAACTGAGCTCTTGATTCTACTTCATTACCTTTACACTGAGTTGTTCCCCAGATGGTACCGATGAGGAAAAATGCCTTGCCGGCATTAGTTTCGGAGATAGCTGCTGACTTCTTTGCAGCATCTATGGCTTCAATATTGTCACCCATCTTGAAACAGAATGTGGCATATTCGTAATAATAGTCACCGTCAGCGGTAAGATCTGAATCTTCTGCATCTATTGCCTCCTTCATGTAAATTTTAGCCTTTTCGATATCTTCAGCAGCTGAAGATGAAGCATAGAGTTTATAGAGAAGGTATGCAGAATTGTGTGAGGGGTCGAGTTTATGCAGACCTTCGATTGCAGCGCGGAAGAGTTCTGAATCTGTACAGTTTGCAGCAGTGAACAGAGAAACTATGTTCTGTAGAAGAGCCTTGTCGTCAGGAGTCTGTTCGTAACGGGGTGCAAATAGGCTCATAAGACCGTCGCATGAAGCAACACCGCTCTGGGCAAACATGTTTTCTACATCCTGGATGGCACTTGCAGCACTTTCAGAGGGTTTGGCCTGATTAACAGACTCAAGAACATTGATACTCTTGTTGAATGATTGGAGCACCTGTTCTTCGGTAAAAGTACCGTTTTTATATAGTTCTATTGCATAATGAAGATATCTTACAGCAACTGTGATATCAGTCTTTTCCTTAGTGATATCCATAGTCTGAGCGAGAACATTGTAGACATTCTCTTCCTGACCCTTTTCAGAATAGTTGATCATATCCTTGGCAAGGTTGGTCTGTGCTGTAACTCTATATTTAGGGTAATTTTCGAGTCTGAGGGTGTGAAGCAACATCAACGAGTCTACAAGCTCTTTCTTACGAACGGGATTGTTCTTGTACTTGCCAATCTCCCTTCTCATAATCTTCATACCATCGAGCAACATATTCTGACTCGCAGTTGGAGGACAAATAGAGATTGCCTTTCTCCAACTTGGGGCAGCTTCGTCTATATTTCCCTGTTTCATATACTGTGTGTAGAAAGAGAGATACTTTACACACTCTGCACTATCTGCTCCATATTTGCCTTGTCCGAAAAGCATTGAAGCAGAAAAAAGAAGCACTAAAGAAAAAATAAGCTTTTTCATTTTTTTAAATTTATTATTTTTTAATCATACCTGTATTTAACAAACCAAATGTCGTGAAGATTGAAATTTACCATGAAGTTGATATATCTCTCCCTCACTTGTTCTTTCCTCAGAGAGCCACGCTGCCCCATATTGATAGCCACCGTAATACCATTATAGAGCCTCAATACGGGAAATGTAGCTCCTATTGTTATTCCGGCTGCATTTACCCTGCTGCCATTGATTCTCAGATATGACTCTTCAAAGAAGAGACCAGCCCTATATGTAACACGATTCATGTAGTGGCGTATATCATATCTATTGGGTACATACTCAAACCCAGCCTTGTAATATCTGGCATTTACATATTCAATCCCCGAACCATCTTCAAAACCGGTAAAGGATGAACCACTCCAGTTCTGCTGGATATAATCCACACCCACCATCCATTTGTCCTTTACTTTATAAGAGATACCCACACCGAACTCTTCTGCTACCCTGAGCTTCATATCATCCCTTTGCTGATACATGACAGTGTCTATATAGGAATTGATGTTTGTCATGGCATATCTCGTATGATAGCCATTCATACGTGTACCTATCTTATATGTAGCACCTATTACAAGTTCTGAATTGACTGAAGGAAAAGGCTGTTCATACTGTATTCCAAACTTGCCGGTAAAGGCTCCAACTTTATCACTCCATCCTGTATTGACTGTTTTATATGAAGAGGATGAATTGAAAAGAATATCACTGTGCCTGTCGATGTATCCGAAATAGTAGAGTCCCTGTGCTCCCACTGTAAAATATTTTGCAAAGGTGACTGCCGCTCCGAAGAATAGTTGGTAAATGCTTCCTGTTCCGTATTTTTGATACTTGATGTCACCTATCTCTGAAACAAGCTCCTTGTCGGTCTCTGTCGAGAGAAACTTGTAACCAACATTCGAATAGGGTTGGATTCCGATAATAAAGGCTGATTTTCTGTAGATAGGAACAGTGAATGCGAAGTTCTGCATATTGCAAATATTGTACGCAGAGGTATTCCCGTTTCTATCCCTTCCGTATATATTTTTCTGTAGAAGGCCGAAATCCAGCATGAATGCCAGAGTATCCCTTGCAGTAATGGATGCAGGATTTACATAGTTTATGTAACGATTGTCTCTGATACCGACACCGATTCCACCCATTGACATATTGTATGAAGAACCATCGAATACCATTTGACCCAAACCGAACATAGAGTATGGAGTATAAGTACCGAGAGCATCTGTTTTCTGAGCTCTGGATATGGATACTGAAAACATAAGAGCCGCCAAACAGAGCAATACTCTAACAACTGAATACTTCTTTCTACTCATTAAACAATGAAATTTTTATTAAACCTCTAAATAATAGGTTGTAAATTACAAATATCGGGGATTTCATCCTTTTTGCAAAAAAAAGTGCATCTCCTCCGGTAAAAATTACTTTTTCCGGTCTAAACCGTGAAATATATCCCTCTATTTCAAAGATTATACCTAAAATTACTCCTGATGTAATTGCTTCTCTTGTATTCTTTCCTATAGAGGCTTCCAAATACGGCGGTTCAATCATAGGAAGCTTGTGAGTCATAGTGTGCAGTGACTCGAATCTTCTTCTCATTCCCAATGAAATATTACCACCCAAAAATTCTCCTTCGCAGGTGATGAAATCTATTGTTATGGCTGTCCCGAAATCCACCACCATAATGAACTCTCCGGGAAATAGTGAAAAAGCACCAGCTGCAGTGGCAATTCTGTCTGCCCCGAGGGTATCCGGAGTATTGTAACATATAGAAATAGGAAGTTTTGTATGATGAGACAAGATAATATACCTAACTCCCCTACTCTGCAGCATCCGTTCGATGGATGAGAGCTCCATCCCCACACACGAGATAATCACACCATTGGCATTAGAGTGCCTTAAGATGGTTTGCAACAGACTCGACTCCATCTGTGAATGTGATACCCTGCTTACTGATTCTACAGTTCCATCATCAAAAGCAACTGCAATCTTGCCGAATGTGTTGCCGATATCTACCACTATCGTCTGCTCCATATATCACAATTTTGAAATAAGATTATAAGCCCCATTTATAGTCCTAACATTCTTTACCACTATATAAAGGCGATTATTCTGATCTTTAAGAGTGTATCTGTCAGGGTCTTTACTCTGTACATTCTGAATAATCTGTTCGAATCTTTTGCTCTTGTAGAACGGAGAGAGTGCATTAGCAACAAAGTAGAGTACCATCTTTTCATTCTTGAGAACAATTTTATCAAATCCTCTCTCTTTTGCAGCTATTCGTAGCCTTACTACACAGATAAGTTCATTCACTTGCTCCGGAACCGGTCCGAAACGATCTTCAAGCTCTTCTATGAATCTCTTTATTGACTCTTCGTCATCAATTGAGTCAAGCTCCTTGTAGAGCCTGATCTTTTCAGCTGTTATATTAATGTATGAATCCGGAATGAGAAGTTCCATATCGGTATCTATGACACAGTCCGAGACATACTCGTCTCTGCCCCTGCGCCTGCCGTTGGCAGGAATGAAGTCCTCCGGGAGTTCCCCCTTGATCTCCTCGAAAGCCTCAGCAAGAATCTTCTGATATGTGTCAATACCCATCTCTGCAATATAACCGCTCTGCTCGGCTCCAAGCATGTTACCCATTCCCCTGATATCGAGATCCTGCATTGCAATATTGAATCCGCTTCCCAGGTCGGAGAATGCCTCGATTGCATTGAGCCTTCTTCTGGCATCATCCGTCAATGTAACCATAGGAGGCACTATAAGATAACAGAAGGCCTTCCTGTCTGAGCGCCCTACCCTGCCCCTCAACTGATGAAGATCACTAAGACCGAAATTTTGAGCCTGATTGATGATAATGGTATTCGTGTTAGGTATATCTATACCGTTTTCGATTATGGTGGTAGCTATAAGTATGTCATAATCACCCTCCATATAGTCGATAATGATATTTTCAAGCGCCTTGGGTTCCATCTGTCCGTGAGCCACACATGTCCTTGCCTTAGGCACTATCCTCCTTATGATGGATTCCACCTCATATATGTCGTGCACGCGGTTATGGACGAAGAATATCTGTCCTCCCCTCTCCATCTCTTCATTAACAATATCCCTTATAACCTCTTCATCAAACTCTATTATCTCAGTCTGAATAGGAATCCTGTTTGGTGGAGGAGTTCCTATTATGGAAAGATCTCTTGCACCCAACAGAGAGAACTGAAGAGTCCTTGGAATCGGAGTGGCTGTAAGCGTCAGAGTATCGACATTGAGCTTAAGTTTTCTGAGAGACTCCTTTGCAGCCACACCAAACTTCTGTTCCTCATCTATGATAAGAAGTCCGAGATCCTTGAAGACAACACTTTTATTCAATAGCCTGTGTGTCCCGATGAGAATATCGATCTTTCCCTCCGCTAATCTTTTGGTTATATCGTTAATCTGTTTCGTACTCTTGAGCCTGCTTATAAATTCAATGTTACAAGGAAAATTTCTCAGGCGTCGGGAGAAAGTCTTGAAGTGCTGAAGTGCAAGAATAGTGGTGGGAACAAGAACTGCTACCTGCTTACTGTCAGCCACAGCCTTGAAAGCAGCCCTTATTGCTACCTCTGTCTTCCCGAAACCCACATCTCCACATACAAGACGATCCATAGGATAATCTTTTTCCATATCTGCCTTTACTGCCTCTACTGCCTTTATCTGATCCGGTGTCTCTTCATACTTAAAAGATGACTCGAGCTCCTGTTGCAAATACGTATCGGCAGAGAAGGCAAAACCCTTGGAGACTCTCCTTTGGGAGTAGAGCTTCACGAGGTCATTGGCAATATCCTTGACTTTGGATTTTGTCTTGTTCTTGAGCTTTTCCCAATTGGAGGAGCCCAGCTTGTTAATCCTCGGAGGTGCAGATACATCCCCGGACCGGTACTTGGATATTCTATGCAATCCGTGAACTGACACAAAGAGAACATCCCCATCTTTATAAATTATCTTGATTGCCTCATAAACCTTTCCGTTTATCTTATTTTTGACCAGACCTCCGAATCTTCCTATTCCGTGATCTATATGTACGATATAATCCCCTTCCCTGAACGAATTCAGATCATTTATGGTCAGACGCTCGCTCACGGCAACACTTCTAGAGAGTCTCATCCTTCTGTACCGGTCAAAAATCTGATGGTCTGTATAGAGACATTTTCCAGTATCGTTATCTATGAAACCTGATTGGATTGAGTAATCGCAGAAATCCACAACAATATTGTTCGAGGATAGAATATTGGTCAGTCTCTTTATCTGAGACTCATTATCACTCATTATGGTTACGGTATATCCATCCTCCCTTTTGCGAATGATATCATCGCACAATAATTCATAATTCTTATTGAATACAGGCTGAGGAGAAATGTTGAATGTCACCTCTTCGCAATCCTCTTCAAGTTTAAGATTGAGAGATGAAAGAAAGACCCTGCGATACTTTTCCGTTCCGCTGAGATTCTTGAGTTCAGAGACCCAGACGACAGTATCAGACGGTACAAGGTTGAAGAAAGGGACCATCTCTATCTTCTTGTTCTGTGAAGTTCCTGTCATATCCGGATAGACAGTAACGTTGTCAGTATTGGATATGGTCCTTTGTGTATTCGGTTCGAAAATCTTTATGCTCTCTATTTCATCTCCGAAGAAATCTATTCTATAAGGCTTGTCCGTATCGAAAGAAAACAGATCAATTATTCCTCCCCTGACTGCAAACTCACCGGGTATGGAGACAAACTCACGGCGGACAAAACCCGACTCATAAAGGATATCAGGAACCTTGTCGAACGGAACGGTATCGCCTACTTTTATCTTGAGAATAGAGTTGTCGATATCGACAACAGAAGGTACATCTTCAGCTATTGAATCCTCATATGTGACAATAACTGAAACCCCATCTTTAACCTCCCCTTTGGAGTAACTCGAGAGCAGTCCTATGGCAGATGTTCTCTGTACCTTGGCAGAGAGTTCTTTGTCTGTTCCCCCTTTTCTTTTTTCATTCAACCCTGGCAAATACCATACCTTCTCCTCACCTATCAGATTATACAAGTCGTTAGTGAAACCTATTGCTTCATCCTTTGTAGGAAAGATTACCAGGTGAAGACCCTCAGGAATAGACGATGCCATGGCATAAGCCTTGGACGATCCAAATAATCCTTTGAGTATCAATGACTCCCCTTCATTTGCCTTATCAATCCACTTTCTTATTCTCTCTATATATTGAGTTTTCAACAATGACGTCCTATTTTTGTTCATAACTTTTTAATAAAGTGTTCATTTCTTGTAAAAAACTTCTTTTTGCAGTTTGATAATCTTGTATATAGGATAACGTTTTCCAAAGAACAAAAACAAGTTTTTACAAGTTATTAAACTGTTATCAAAACGTTACTGACAACTTTTCATCAGTAATTAACAATGCAAAATTAACTCTAAATATCCGGTTTTGAAATAGATATTGGATTAATTTCAGAGTTTTCAACATTATTAACAACTCTATATATCACACAACAATTTTAATTAAGATTAAATTTAAATATTTTTGTATTTTGATTTGTTAGTAAAATGGATTTGAGTAAAGAAAGAGATACAGATCTGGATGCCAAGATTCGTCCGCAGGAATTTGACCAGTTTTGCGGTCAAGAGAAGATTCTTGAAAATTTGAAGATCTTTGTCAAGGCTGCTCTTCTGCGCGGGGAGGCGCTTGACCATGTACTTCTATACGGTCCGCCGGGCCTTGGAAAGACAACTCTTGCGCACATAGTAGCACATGAGATGGGGGTTAACATGAAGATAACCTCCGGTCCGGTACTTGACAAGCCTGGAGATCTTGCAGGACTGCTGACCAGTCTCGAAGAGGGTGATATTCTATTCATCGATGAGATTCACAGGCTTTCTCATGTGGTCGAAGAGTACCTTTATTCCGCAATGGAGGACTTCACGATAGATATAATGATAGACAAGGGCCCGGGAGCCCGTTCCGTTCAGCTCTCGTTGAACCATTTTACACTCATTGGAGCAACAACCAGAAGCGGTATGATTACAGCTCCTTTGAGGGCAAGGTTCGGCATTAACTCCCATCTGGAGTATTACGATGCCTCCATCCTGCTCAAGATAGTTAAACGAAGTGCGTCTATTCTGAATATCGGAATAGATGAAGAGGCGGCTTCAGAAATTGCATTGAGAAGCAGGGGAACTCCGCGAATTGCCAATGCCCTGTTGAGAAGGGTGCGTGATTTTGCGCAGGTGATGGGCTCCGGATACATCGATACTTCAATTGCCAAGTATGCTCTTGACTCCTTGAATATAGACAAGAGAGGACTCGATGTGATAGACAACAAGATTCTCAGTACTATCATCCATAAGTTCAAAGGAGGGCCTGTAGGAGTAGGTACTATTGCTACTGCAGTAGGGGAGGATGTAGGAACTTTGGAAGAAGTATATGAACCTTTTCTTATAAAAGAAGGATTTATTCACAGAACCCCAAGAGGCAGAGAAGCTACAGAGCTGGCATACCGCCATATGGGCATTGACAAGTATAATCCTGAAACACTTTTCTAGATGCGTCTTCTGCTTGTTTCGGATGCCAGAAGCATCCATACCAAAAGATGGGCCCGTGCCATTTCAGATAGGGGAGTGGAGGTGATTCTATACACTCTTCACCAGCCTTCCGACGACTATTTTAGCTCATTGGGTATAGAGGTGGTTTTCTTCGACCTGTTCAAGTATCAAAGGGAAAAAGGTACGCCTGCAGATAAGTTTATATCACATTTCAAGTGCTCTTCACATCTTAGAAAAATACTAAAGGATTATAAGATTGATATATTGCACGCACATTATGCATCAAGCTACGGATTGGTCGCTGCACTTACACATTTCAGGCCTTTCGTGCTCTCTGTATGGGGAAGTGATATATACAGTTTTCCCAATCAGTCAAAAGCAAATCTCTACTCGATAAAGTATACTCTCTGCAGTGCAGATTATCTCCTCTCGACCAGTCATTCCATGGCTGACTATATGAAAAGGTTTACTTCCAAAGATACTCTCATTACCCCTTTCGGAGTCGATACAAAACTCTTTTCTCCTTCAGAAAATAAGATAGATAATAGTTATTTTAGTATTGGTTTTGTCAAATCTTTGTCTCCTGTTTACGGAGTTGAAGATGTCATCGATGCCTTCATCCTTTTTCAGAATGAGAATCCACAGTCTAACGCAAGACTGACCATAACAGGTAAAGGGCCAGATGAGCAGAGACTTAAAGAAAAGGTGTCATCTCTTGGTCTCTCAAATAAAATAAAGTTTACAGGATTTATTCCAAATAGTGAACTTCCACAACTGTTTCGATCGTTTGATGTAGCGTTATTCATGTCTTATCGAGAGAGTTTTGGAGTGGCGGCCGTCGAGGCTATGGCATGCGCAGTTCCTGTGGTTGCTACCGCCACAGACGGCTTTTGTGAGGTAGTCAGGGATGGTTTGACAGGAATAATAGTCCCTGTTGGTGATACCAGAGCTGCAGCTGATGCATTGAAAAGGCTCTACTCTGATCCCTCTTTGCGAAAACGTTTTGCTGCTGAGGGTAGGAGAGTGGTTGAAATGGAGTATGATTGGGATGAAAATGTAAATATAGTGATGAATCTTTATAAAAAGATAGAAGATGGACGATGGACTCAAAGATAAGACTGCTAAAGGTATAAGTTGGGGATTTGTTGACAATATTGCCAATACCGGGGTTCTTGCCATCATCAATATCATACTTGCAAATATTCTATCTCCCTACGAGTTTGGTATTATAGGACTGACATCTATTTTCATAACTATTGCCCAGACTTTGGTGGATAGTGGTTTTACAGGTGCCATAACACGCAAGAAGTCTCCCACCAGAGAGGATTTCAATACAGTCTTCTATACTAATCTTTTCTTTAGTGTTGTAATTTACCTCATTTTGTACCTGATTGCGCCATTGGTATCAAGTTATTACGATATTCCTGAGCTATGCAGTATAATCAGGGTTCTTTCGCTCTCTGTCATTATAGGGGCGTTCTCAATAATCCAGAAGGCTGTGCTTATTATAAGGGTAGATTTCAGAAAACAGGCCATAGTGTCAATTCTCTCATCTGTACCTGCGGGAATCATCTCTATCATCCTTGCATTGAATGGATTTGGTGTATGGAGTCTGGTTGCCTTGCAGATTCTCAGAATTCTCTTTATGACGATATTTATTACAGTTTTCACTCATTGGATTCCTTCTCTTGTATTTTCATTGAAAAGTTTCAGGGAGATGTTTTCATTTGGTAGCAGAATTATGGCTACTGCCATTATAAATGTCATTTCTACAGAAATTTTTTCGCTTGTCATCGGAAAGACCAATGGTACATCCACTGTAGGTCTTTATAACAGAGCTGATAAGTTCAAAGGATTGGTCACTCTGAATATAGGTCTTGTTATCCAGAGAGTTAGTTATCCGGTCCTGGCCTCCATATCTGATGACAGGGAGCGCCAGAAAAGGGCTTACAGAAAAATTCTCAGAACTACGGCACTCATCACATTTACCTCTCTTGCCGGTCTTTTTGCCATATCCGAGCCTTTTATTTTAGTTTTAGTGGGTAAAGAGTGGGCTGGTTCTATTTTGTATCTTAGGATACTTTCACTTTCTGCCATTGCAGTCCCTATTCAAATATGCTGTGGTAACATTATTAATGCAAATGGAAGGTCTGACTATACTTTAAGGCTTGAGACTTACAGAACATTTCTTACTATTATTCCTATTGCAGTTTGTATTTTCTTTGGAATCGTGCCTATGCTGTACTCGCTAATTTTCACATCAGCAATAACATTTACATTGAATTTATACTATGTAGGCAGGGTGATGGATTATCCACCAATGAGTCAGATTAAGGATATTCTACCATTTTTGTTTTTTGCCATACTTATGTGTATACCTGTCTATTTGCTATCTTATCTACCTTTTTTATCACTTTTTGTTTTAGTTATTCAGCTTGTTTTCGGAGTTGCTCTTACAATATTGTTTTATGAAATTTTTTACAGGTGCGAAGAGTATGTCGACATAAGGGATGAAATTGTCAGTATACTTAGAAAAATAAAGGGTACCAATGTATTGCGTAAGTCATAAAAAATGAGTAAAATTGCAAGAAATTTTAAAACTATTTTTTAAACACGATATTTATGGAGGAAAAACTTAATTCCAGAGTTCCGGAAGGTCCCTTGGCTGAAAAATGGACCAAACACAAAGCTGCCATAAAGGTAGTGAGTCCCGCCAACAAAAGAAAGTTGGATATCATTGTGATTGGTACCGGTCTTGGTGGTGCTTCTGCTGCCGCTGCACTTGGAGAGCTTGGCTATAATGTTAAAATTTTCTGCATCTCAGATTCTCCACGTAGAGCACACTCAATTGCTGCTCAGGGTGGTATTAATGCAGCAAAGAACTACAAAAACGACAACGACTCTGTCTATCGTCTCTTCTATGATACCATCAAGGGAGGTGACTACAGAAGCAGGGAGGCTAATGTGTACAGATTGGCAGAGGTGAGCAACCTGATTATAGACCAATGTGTTGCACAGGGAGTTCCTTTCGCTCGCGATTACGGTGGAACCCTTGATAACCGCTCATTCGGTGGTGCTCAGGTGAGCCGTACTTTTTATGCCCGTGGTCAAACCGGACAGCAGCTTCTTCTTGGTGCCTATGCGTCATTGAACAGGCAGATTGCTCTTGGAACTGTCAAATCATATCCTCGTCATGAAATGTTGGATCTCGTATTGATTGACGGACAGGCTAAAGGTATTATCGCACGAAACCTCGAAACAGGTGAAATCGAAAGACATGGAGCACATGCAGTAGTTCTGGCTTCCGGTGGATACGGTAATGTATATTTCCTCTCTACCAATGCTATGAACTCCAATGGTTCAGCAGCATGGCAGTGTTATAAGAAGGGTGCTTGGTTTGCCAACCCTTGTTTTGCTCAGATTCACCCTACCTGTATTCCTGTGCATGGTGATCAGCAGTCGAAGCTTACATTGATGTCTGAATCACTCAGAAATGACGGACGTATCTGGGTTCCTAAGAAGATGGAAGATGTAATACGCTTGAGAAAACATGAAGTAAAAGCTTCACAGATTCCTGAAGAAGATAGGGATTACTATCTCGAACGCCGTTACCCTGCATTCGGAAACCTTGTTCCCCGTGACGTGGCTTCACGAGCAGCTAAAGAGAGATGTGATGCAGGTTTTGGTGTAAATGAGACAGGTCTTGCGGTATTCCTTGATTTCTCTACAGCTATCAAGCGTCTTGGTAAAGATAAGATTACTGAACGATACGGTAACCTCTTCCAGATGTATGAAAAGATTACTGCTGTCAATCCTTATGAAGAACCTATGATGATCTTCCCTGCAATCCACTACACAATGGGTGGTATTTGGGTAGACTACAACCTTCAGACCACAATCCCTGGTCTTTATGCTATTGGTGAAGCTAACTTCTCAGATCACGGTGGAAACCGTCTTGGAGCTTCTGCACTCATGCAGGGTCTGGCTGACGGATACTTTATCCTTCCATACACCATCGGAGATTACCTCTCATCAAAAATTCAGGAACCTAAGGTAGACATAAATCATCCCGCATTCGATCAGGCTGAAAAGGCTATCAAGGAAAAGATCGAAAAGCTCTTTGCAATCAATGGTAAGGAGACTGTAGATTCCATTCATAAGAGACTTGGTCATATTATGTGGGAAAATGTCGGAATGGCCAGAAATAAGAAAGGACTTGAAAAGGCCATTACAGAAATTCAGGCATTACGCAGCGAATTCTGGAAGAATGTCTATGTACCGGGCGAAAACAATGAGTTCAATCAGGAAATCGAAAAGGCTATCCGTCTTGCCGACTATCTTGAAATCGGAGAACTCATGGCTCGTGACGCTCTCAATAGAGAAGAATCTTGCGGTGGTCACTTCAGAGAAGAGATGCAGACACCTGAAGGAGAAACCAAACGTGATGACGTTAACTTCGCTTATGTAAGTGCATGGGAATATACCGGCAGCGAACAGGTTCCTTTGATGCATAAGGAAGACCTTAATTTTGAATTTGTTAAACCTTCTACACGTAATTATAAAGACTAAAGGGTATTGTTATGAATTTTACACTTAAAGTTTGGCGTCAGAAAAACGCTAAAGCAAAAGGTCACTTTGAAACATATCAGGTTACCAATATATCTCCTGACACTTCTTTCCTCGAAATGCTGGATATACTCAATGACCAGCTCATCAAGGAGGGAAATGATCCTGTTGCAGTAAACAAAGGATGTCACTCTTCAGGTCCTATAGCCTTTGACCACGACTGTAGAGAAGGTATATGTGGTATGTGTTCGCTCTATATCAACGGACACCCTCATGGTCCCGATGATCAGATTACCACTTGTCAGCTCCACATGAGAAAGTTCAAAGATGGAGAAACCATCACTATTGAACCATGGAGAAGTGCCGGTTTCCCTATTATCAAAGACCTTGTAGTTAACAGAGGTGCCTTTGACCAGATCCTTCAGGCAGGAGGTTACATCTCTGTAAATACAGGTGCAGCTCAAGATGCAAATGCAATTCTCATTCCTAAGGACAAAGCTGAAGAGAGTATGGATGCTGCAGCATGTGTAGGATGCGGTGCTTGTGTGGCTACATGTAAGAACGGTTCAGCAATGCTCTTCGTTGCGGCTAGAGTAAGTTCTCTTGCTCTACTTCCTCAGGGTAGGGTAGAGGCTGCCCGCAGAGCAAAGAATATGGTGGCAAAGATGGACGAACTTGGATTTGGAGCATGCACCAATACTCAGGCTTGTCAGATGGAATGTCCTAAAGGAATTACTGTTTCTCATATTGCAAGACTCAACAGGGAGTTCCTTTGTGCAAAACTAAAAGACTAATTTCAAACTATTATGGAATTTTTCGTTACAGCTAACGGAATCCCCATACATATTTCAGTATCCGGAGAGGGGGAGAAGAAGACACTTCTCTTCCTCCACGGATATCTTGAAACCTTATATATTTGGGATGATTTCAGGTCATTGTTGCCTGCAGGATATAAAAGTGTGGCGATAGATTTGCCGGGACACGGTCTCTCTGGTACACATTCCCAATGCAATGATATGAAATTTTACTCAGATGTACTTGTATCTATAGCACATAAACTTAAACTTTCCAACATCCATATAATCGGTCACTCAATGGGCGGTTATATTGGTCAGCGTGCCATCAAGGAGTATCCGGATTTGTTTGTTTCATTGACACATTTCAATTCAAACCCATATGCCGATAATCCTGATAAGAAAAATCAGCGTCTTAAAGAAATCGAACTCGTCGAAAACGGACGTTTGGTGCAACTAGCTCAGATTGCAATACCTAATATGTATGCCAAGCAGAACCTGCGTAAATTCGACGAAAAAATCCACGAGACAGTTGAAATGTGCGAAACACACGATCCATTCGGTATATCATCTACAATTAGAGGACTCATGACACGAGAGGATAACGTGGAGTTTCTAAGAAGCACTTCTACTCCAATAATGTTCATATTTGGTGACAATGATAACTACTTGCCGATGGATAGAGCAAACGAAATAGTTGCTTCATTACCAAAAGCAAAATACCATTTCATCAATGAATCAGGACATAATTCCTTTATTGAAAAACCATCTGAGGTAATGAATGCCCTCACCATTTTCGTTGAGAGCATTCAATAGAAATACACTCTAAAATCAGTATAGAAGGTTATTGAAAGGATACCTTCCGCTATGTATCTCAAGAACGATATTATAAAGGTTGGTCTTGAGATTTTCTATGTTTATCTTCTCCTTAGCTGAAATGAAGATACATGGTGTACCCTTTGAAAACCACATCTTTTCGAGTCTTTCAAGCGAAATATTCTCCCTCTTCTCCACATCTATATCATATTCACTTCTCTCTACGAATTGATAAGCATCTATCTTATTAAATACGATATATGTAGGTTTATCAAGAGCACCAATATCTTTAAGAGTCTCATTGACCACCTTGATCTGATCTTCAAAATTTGGGTGCGAAACATCGACTACATGAAGGAGAATATCAGCCTCCCTTACCTCGTCAAGAGTACTCTTGAAAGATTCAATTAATTGTGTAGGAAGCTTTCTAATAAATCCTACAGTATCAGACAGCAGAAAAGGTACATTCTCTATCACCACTTTTCTTACTGTGGTATCCAATGTTGCAAATAATTTGTTTTCAGCGAAAACATCGCTCTTGGAGAGAAGATTCATCATAGTACTCTTCCCTGCATTTGTGTATCCTACCAAGGCTACTCGTACCATAGAACCTCTATTTCCCCTCTGTGATGACATCTGCCTGTCTATCTTCTTAAGCTGTTCCTTAAGCAGACTAATTTTATTAAGAATAATACGGCGGTCAGTCTCTATCTGAGATTCACCAGGGCCTCTCATACCAATACCACCCCTCTGACGTTCAAGGTGTGTCCACATTCTGGTAAGTCTTGGAAGAAGATACTGGTATTGGGCAAGTTCAACTTGCGTTTTGGCATATGCCGTTTTCGCCCTTTGAGCGAAAATATCAAGTATAAGATTAGTTCTGTCAAGAATCCTAACTTCAAGCTCCCTCTCAAGATTTCTCAGCTGGGCAGGGGAGAGCTCATCATCGAAGACAACCAATGAAATACCATTCTCGTAAATATACTCCTTAATCTCCTCCAGTTTACCTGATCCAACATATGTACGAGAATTAGCTCTATCTAGTTTCTGTGTAAATCTGCGTACACTTTCAGCACCGGCGGTGAGCGCCAGAAATTCAAGTTCGTCAAGATATTCAGAAACAACCTTCTCATCAACACCTTGTTCAATAACCGCTACAACAACAATCTTTTCCATCTATCTGATCTGCATAATATAAAAGAAGCTGACTTTCGCCAGCTTCTCGATTTTGAAAATACATCAATATTAATTTCTCAACTGGAAGTGAACAGGGAAGTTATAAGTAACACGAACTGCTCTGTCTCTCTGTTTTCCGGGTTTCCATTTAGGTGAAGATGCAACCACTCTGACAGCTTCCTTATCAAGTGAAGGGTCAATACCTCTGAGTACTTTAATATTGGTAATAGAACCATCTGCCTCAATGGTAAACTGCAGGGTAACCTTTCCCTGAATACCATTTTCTCTAGCGACATCAGGATAAACAAGGTTCTTTCCTACCCAACGTGAGAAAGCATTGGCATCTCCGCCCATGAATGAAGGTTTTTCTTCAACCAATGAGAAAGGAATAGCCTCTTCAACAATCTCTTCTTCGTAAACGTCAGCTACGTAGTCCATAATTTCAACACCCATGCTTGCATCATCTTCCAAACTGATGAACAAATCTGTGTCTACAACGATGTTGTCATCCACGATGTCAATCTGGTCTGAAAGGACAGGCACCTTTGGTGCTTCAGGAGGAGGAGGAGGAGCTTCAGTAGTAATAGGAACTGTTTCAACCTCAATCACTACTGCCGTTTCTTCTTCAAACACAGCCTCTTTCTTATCAGCTGTACTCCACTCGAAGGCAGTCAAAGTTATGCCTAAAGCAATAATCAAGCCTAATTCTCTGTAGAATAGCTTGGTATTCTCGATATCCGCTTTCGGAGATTTTTTAACTTCCATTTCGTTTAGTTCTTAATTTTGTTTCAAAAGTAGTCAATATTTTTCAAAGTAACGATAAATCGTAACAAAAATATTGATTTTTTTATATAAGACCTAACTCGTGAAGTATTTTATTGGTATTTCTCTGTTTTGCAGCTCCTTCGTGGAATCTGGTTTCTTCTTCAGCAGTGATATCAAGTTTGATGATTTTTTCAACACCATCTTTACCGATTACGATAGGAACTCCCAGACAGATATCCTCTTCGCCGTATTCGCCGTTCTGAGGAACAGAGCAGGGGATTATTCTCTTTTCGTCGAGTATGATAGCTCTAACAAGACTTGCAGCGCATGCACCTGGAGCATAGAATGCAGATGTACCCATGAGTTTGGTAATAGTAGCTCCACCAACCATGGTGTCAGCAATGATCTTTTCTCTTTCCTCTTCTGAAAGAACCTTTTCAATCTTTCCGCCTCTATAGCTTACGCTACTCATCAAAGGAACCATTGTAACGTCACCGTGTGCGCCGATAACCATTCCGTCAACGTCGCATACAGGGCAACCAAGAGCCTGACTAAGATAGTAGATGAAACGGCTGCTGTCAAGCGCTCCACCCATACCGATAAGGTGATTGGGTTTGATATTACATGTCTTGTGAGCCAGATAAGTCATAGTATCCATAGGGTTAGAAACCATGATAATGAAAGCATCAGGAGAGTATTTGATTACATTTCCTACTACTTCGCTGACTATCTTGGCATTGGTTCCGATAAGATCTTCACGAGTCATGCCAGGTTTTCTGGGTATTCCTGAGGTAACCACAACCACATCAGAATTTGCAGTAGCTTCATAATTGTTGGTAACACCAGTAATCTTGGCTGTAAGTCCCATGATTTTTGCGCTCTGGGCCATATCAATTGCCTTACCTTCAGCGAAACCTTCTCTAACATCTAGAAGAACGAGCTCTTTGACAATATTCCAGCTTGCCAATACATTAGCGCAGGTTGCACCAACATTGCCTACGCCGATTACACTTACTTTTGACATAATTTAAAAAGTTGTTATATTTACGAAATATTTTTAAAAAGTAATCAATACAAAAACCGGACCTATATGATAACATTTGAAGTAATAAATGCAACTTTCAGTCTTCAGTGCAAAAATGCAATTAAAAATTGGATTAAAGAAATATTACTTCTTAAAAATCTAAAGCCAGGTGCAATAAACTTCATTTTTGCTGATGATGAGTATGTTTTGCAAACCAACAGAGAGTTTTTGGGTCACGATTACTACACAGATATAATAACATTCGACACCTCAGAATATGATCCTTTTCACATTTCCAAAGGGAAAATTTCAGCCGATATAATAATAAGTCTGGATACAGTATTAGCAAACTCCCAAGAGTATGGTTCTACCTTTACAGAAGAACTCTACCGTGTAATGAGTCACGGACTTTTTCATCTTATAGGTTATGATGACCATAATGAAGATGATGTTAAAGAGATGAGAGCTGCGGAAAACGAAGCATTGAGTATCTCTATAGAATTAAATTTGCCGATGCAGAAATACACAAAATCAAATGACAGAAAGATATAATGTAATCGTAATAGGCGGTGGTCATGCAGGATGTGAGGCAGCTATGGCCGCTTCGAGGATGGGCTCATCTACACTCCTGATTACAATGGATATGAGTAAATATGCTCAAATGTCATGTAATCCGTCCATTGGTGGAATAGCTAAAGGTCAGATAGTAAGAGAAATAGACGCTTTAGGAGGTTTTTCCGGAATTATTACTGACCTTAGTACTATCCAATTCAGGATGCTTAACAAGTCAAAGGGTCCTGCAATGTGGAGTCCAAGAGCTCAGTGTGACAGAGTCCTCTACAGCACATATTGGAGAAAACTCCTCGAAAATGCACCAAGCCTTAATTTGTGGCAGGACAATGTAGCCGATTTTATCTTCGAAGGGGATCGCATTGTCAAAGTAATTACCGATACAGGTGCAGAATTTGAGGCAGATTGTATTATCATAACAGCCGGAACATTTCTAAACGGACGCATCTTTATCGGTGACCGCAGTTTCGAAGGGGGAAGAATTTCAGAACCATCTTCAAACTCAATCTCTAGAATAATAGACGAAAGGGGAGTAACTATAAACAGGATGAAGACTGGTACTCCTCCCAGAATAGATATAAGGTCAGTTAACCTGAGTAAATTGCAGCGACAGGAAGGAGATGAATCACCAGGAAAGTTCTCTTTCCTGAATTATCTTTCACCGATCCAGGATGGTATTAAACAGATGCCATGTTACATTGCCCACACCAATCTTCAAGTGCATGATATCCTAAAGAATGCATTTGAATATTCTCCTCTCTTCTCAGGCAAGATCAAAGGAATCGGGCCCAGATATTGTCCCAGCATTGAAGATAAACTCAGAACATTCCCGGATAAAACAGAGCATCAGCTTTTCCTGGAACCTGAAGGATGGAATACCAATGAATATTATCTTCAGGGATTCTCCTCATCGTTACCTTTGGAAACTCAGCTCACTGCACTCAAACATGTAGAGGGATTTGAAGATGTTCATGTCTATCGTCCAGGGTATGCAATAGAGTATGACTATTTCGATCCACGTTTCCTTGATCATACACTCCGATCAAAGGTAATACAGAATCTTTTCTTCGCAGGACAGGTAAATGGAACCACCGGTTATGAAGAGGCTGCGGCTCAAGGATTGATAGCGGGTATAAATGCTCATAACTATCATATGGGTCTGGATAAATTCGTTCTTGGCAGAGACGAAGCTTACATTGGAGTATTGATTGACGACTTGGTAACCAAGGGTGTAGATGAGCCTTACAGAATGTTTACATCCAGAGCTGAACATAGAATAATCCTTAGGCAGGATAATGCGGATTTTCGCCTTACTGCCAAATCGTATGAAGCAGGCCTGGCGGATAAATATCGCTACACTCTCGTAAAGAATAAAAAAGATTCTTTTAATCTGTTGGTTGATAAAATCAGGAGTACCGTTGTAAATGAAGATCCTAATTATATTAATCCGAAAACAATCGAAAATATCCTTACGAGACCGGAGATGACTTACAAGCTGGTAAAAAAATATGTTCCATGTGGAACATTGGCTAAAGTTTCCAAGTTAAATGATATGTATCTTCCGTATGCAACAGGTGATGCTATTCAGCTATTTTCACAATTCAGAGACAAAAGAGTGGATCAGGTAGTCGTAACTAAAAAGCAATTTATGTCAGAATTGGGTAGTGTAGTTGAGAATGAAATCAAGTATAAAGGTTATATTGAAAGGGAGAGAGCAGCAGCTGAAAAAGCTAAGAGGTTAGAGAGATTGGTAATTCCGGATAATTTCGATTACTCAAAAATATTGTCACTCTCAATTGAGTCAAGGATAAAACTGGCCAGGTATAAACCTCGAAATATTGCTGAAGCATCTAAGATACCAGGAGTATCACCTGCTGATATTTCAGTTCTTTTGATCTATTTCGGTCGATAAATAATCAATTGTAAATACCAAAAAATCAGGAGGCTCGAAGTCAATTTCACTTCGAGCCTCCTGTTTAATTATAGGTGTTATTCAATTAGCAAATTGCTGTGTATGCATCTGCATCGAGAAGTTCTTCGATTTCTGCAGGATTAGCAATCTTAACTTTAATCATCCAACCCTTTCCGTAAGGATCAGTGTTGACAGCCTGAGGTTCAGCTTCGAGTTCTTCGTTAACTTCGATAACTTCACCGGTGAGGGGCATGAGTGCATCAGCTACTGTCTTAACAGCTTCAATAGCTCCGAAAACTTCATCTTTGTTAACGGTTTCACCCAAAGTCTGGATGTCTACGAATACGATGTCGCCAAGCTGGTCCTGAGCAAAATCTGTAATACCAACAACTGCTACATCACCTTCAATTCTGACCCATTCATGGTCTTTAGTGTACTTTAATTCTTTAGGAGTATTCATTTTTGCAAAAATTTTAAAAGATTCTACAAATGTATAAAAAGAGTTTTATTAAACAAAAACAAAGTTATAGAAGCTTCAGACCTTTCTTTATAATCTCCTCAAGGGAAAGATTTGTCTCTTTCTTTAAGATGGTAGCTACTGCCTTTTCCACAGCTCCTTTTGCAAATCCCAAATTGATAAGAGCTGCTGTAGCCTCAGCTGCAAAATTATTATCATTAGCTCCAAGATCAAGCTCTGAGCCTCCTTGTCTGGCAATTTTGTCTTTTAGTTCTATAATCAGCTTCTGGGCTGTTTTAAGCCCTATGCCCTTTACTCCCTTTATTTTGTTTACATCAGCCGAGCTTACTGCGTTGCAGATCTCATCTGCCGTGAGTGATGAGAGCATCATTCTTGCTGTTCCTGGACCTATTCCCGAAACACCAATCAGCAGAGAAAAGATTCTTCTCTCCTCTTTGTCGTAAAAACCATAGAAAGACTCCTCTTCTTCTCTGAGGTGGTGGTATATATAGACTTTTGTCTCTTTGCAATCCTTGAATTTTTCGTAACTGTTGAGCGAGATTGCAATTCTGTAACCTATGCCTGAGCACTCTACTACCATTTCTGCCGGAGAGAGTTCTTCTATTGTCCCTTTTATATAGTCGTACATATTTATTATTTTCCCCCAAAAATAGTTACTTTTGCACCATAATCAAAGAATATGAAATTAATAGAACAGATACGTTCAGAGTTTTCCTACATATCGCAGGGTTGTAATGGCAGAAATGTAGTCTATTTCGATAATGCTGCTACCTCACAGAGGCCCGATTCACTTCTGAGGAAGCTGGATGAGTGGCAGCGTTATGCCAATGCAAATGTCCATCGTGCGGTTCACTGCTTGAGTGCAAATGCTACAGAAAACTATGAAGCTGCAAGGGCGGCTGTCAGAGATTTTATAAATGCATCCTCAGAGAGGGAAATTATATTTACCTCTGGAACCACTGCCTCTATAAATCTTCTTGCCAATATATTTTCTCAAGCAAAGATAGGGCAGGGTGACACTATACTCATTACCCATGCAGAACACCATTCCAATATGGTCCCATGGCAGATGGTGTGCAAGAGCAGAGGTGCCAGATTGGAGTATATACCAATTAAAGAGAATGGAGAGTGGGATCTAAGTATTCTGGATGGGCTACTTGCATCTTCGAGAGTGAAGATTATTTCTGCAGCTCATATATCAAATGTGCTCGGAATTGTAAATCCGGTGGAAGAACTTATAAAGAAGGCGCATTCGTATGGAGTACCTGTACATATTGATGGTGCTCAGGGTATAGTCCATTCCAAAGTCGATGTCCGTGCACTTGATTGTGATTTCTACTCTTTTTCCGGACATAAGATGTATGCAGCTACCGGAACCGGTGTACTCTATGGCAAACTGAATTTTCTGGAAGAGCTTCCTCCATGGATGGGTGGCGGTGATATGGTTGATACTGTTACGTATAGTGGTACCACATATAATGTACCTCCATTGAAATTTGAAGCCGGAACTCCTAACTTTACAGGCCAGGCTACACTGCTTCCGGCCATAGAGTTCATGAAACAGTTACGCTCGTCGGAGATAATAGAGAATGAGAAGATGCTCATTGCATATCTTGAAGAGCAGTTGCGGAATATCGATGGTCTGAGAATTTTGGGCGACAGTCCGGCAAGAACACTTCTTTTCTCTTTTGTAGTGGAGGGAGTCCACCATAGTGATATTGCTACTTTGATGGATCAGATGGGATTTGCATTAAGATCTGGGCTTCTCTGTTCTGAGCCCTTGATTGATAAATTCGGTTATAACGGAGTAGTGAGAATATCTCCTGCTCCCTATAATACAATGCAGGAGTGTGAGCAATTCATAAAATCGCTCAGAAGAGTTATATCAATGCTTAAATAAAGATAGTGTAAATAATTATAAAACAACAATATAAGATGTCAATACAAGAAGTTCAAGAGGAGATAGTCAATGATTTTTCCGCTTTCGAAGAGTGGATGGACAAGTATGAGTATATCATAGAACTTGGAAAATCTCTTCCAATTATTGATTCAAGCGAAAAAGTAGATAGTAATCTTATTAAAGGCTGTCAATCGCGAGTTTGGGTGCACACTTCGTTCGAAGATGGCAAACTCTATTTTACCGCCGACAGTGATGCTATCATTACCAAGGGAATAATATCCCTTCTTATAAAAGTATACAATGGAAGGACTCCGTCTGAAATACTCTCTTCAGACTTGAGTTTTATAGATAGGATAGGGCTTAAAGAGAATTTGACACCCACGAGAACCAACGGACTGCTATCAATGATTGAACAGATAAGAACTGAAGCTTCCAAACATTTGTAGAATATGGACAAAAAGACACTAAACAGAAATATAGTAAGGGCTCTCAGACAGGTCTATGATCCTGAGATACCTGTTAATATTTATGACTTGGGCCTTATTTATGAAATAAGGATTGATGAAGATCAGAAGGTATTCATCAAGATGACACTAACTGCTCCAAATTGTCCTATGGCAGACAATCTGGTGGAGGAAGTCCACCATGCAGTATGTGATGTTCCCGGAGTCACAGGTGCTGCCATAGAGCTGACATTTGAGCCTGAATGGGACAAATCCCGTATGAGCGATGCCGCACTCCTGGAGTTGGGGCTGTTATGATCGTGCTATGATAAAAGGAAAAATCAGCAGGGTGACACTCATCCTGGGCTCTGATCTGGGAGATAGGGAGGCAAATCTTAATATTGCCAAATCACTTATTATTACAGAGTTGGCTTCTTATCTTTTCTCCGATATCACTGAAACCCAGATAATCGAAAGCAAGGCATGGGGCTTTGAGAGTCAGAGACTGTTCCTTAATCAGGCTATCTCTTTCCTGACAACTGTTACTCCTGAACAGATGCTCTCCGTCTGCAAGTGGGTCGAGCAGAAGATGGGCAGGGTTGAACACCAGGCCCAATACGACTCAGACGGAAAAAGGGTTTACAGTTCAAGGATAATCGATATTGACATTGTTCTTTTTGCAGATGTCGTAATGAATACCCCGGAGCTGACGATACCTCATCCGCAGATAAGGGAGAGAGAGTACGCAATGAAATTGATTTCCGAAATGGAAGAGCTACTTCATGGTGAGCTTATAATACCTTGATATGTAGTTAGATATGTATTTTATTATGATTTCTCTGGTCTTTGTGAAGGCATCGTTCGTGCAGGTAGCTTTGCTATTGACCTCAATAATCTCCTCAAAGCCGCACCTGTTCAGATCTTCCTTGTCCATCTCAATCTTGCCTGTTACAAGGATACACTTTTTTCCATATTTGCGGGAGAGGTCTAGTACCCCGGAAGGAAGTTTTCCCAGCAGTGACTGACGATCAAATTTTCCCTCTCCTGTAAAGACAATTTCACTCTCCTTGATCTTCTCTTCAAGACCACTGAGCCATGCGAAATACTGCCATCCCGGAATCATCTGAGCATTCAGGAGAGAGAGGAATGCAAAACCCACTCCACCTGCAGCTCCGCTTCCGGCTGCTGCTGTCAGAGAATTATCATTTACGAAATCGGTAACAACCTTTGCCCAGTTTTTCATTCCATCCTCAAGTTCTTCAATCAATGATGGGCTCTCTTGTGGGCCAAGTTTCTGATGTGCGAACATAAGTGAAGCCCCGTATTCTCCTGTTAAAGGATTCTTCACATCGCATACTATTTTGATTTTTGTCTCTTTAAGATGTGGAGTCATCCCAGGGAGATATTTATCGCTGATGGCTGTTATTCCCTTGAGAAATGATGCTACATCAGGAATAGTCGCAGTCTTTCCGGTGGTGAAAGAATAACCCAGTGCAGCCAGCATTCCATACCCTCCGTCATTGGTTCCGCTGCCTCCTATGGCGATGGTTATATCCCTTATACCTTGTTCCTCTATTAAGGAATTTATAACCACTCCCAGTCCATATGTAGTGGAGCGTCCCAGCGCTCTTTGTTTTTTGGGAATCATTTGCAGGCCACATACTGAAGCCATCTCCACAAATGCAGCTGTGTCATTGTTATATAGCAGTACCGGCACCTGTACAGGCGCTCCTAAATGGTTAACACTCTCAATGAAAGTAGTTCTGAATGGAGTACCTCTATCTGTGAAGATATTGCTCACTGCGCATAGGCTGCCATCCCCTCCATCTGCAAGAGGCAATATAGAGATAGACTGTTTGACTTCTTGAATGTTTAGTCCCAAGTCGAGACAGCCCTTCAATATACCGTTTCTGATGGCATCTGCAACCTCCGAAGAGGTAAGATTGCCCTTGAATTTGTCAGTGGCTATTACAATTTTTTCCATAATCATTAGTCGGCAAAGATATATAAAACGACAACATAGTTGATTTTTTTATAAATTTGCGACTTATAAATCTTTTATGAAATGACACAGGAAGAAGTATTCAAACAGTTGACATCCCATGCAAAAGAGTATGGTTTTGTATTCCAATCAAGCGAAATCTATGATGGTCTGAGCGCAGTTTACGATTACGGACAGCTTGGGGTGGAGCTTAAGAACAATATCAAGAAATACTGGTGGGATGCAATGGTTCGTCTGAACGAAAATATTGTAGGAATAGATTCTGCAATTTTCATGCACCCTAAAATCTGGCAGGCATCTGGACATGTGGGAGCATTCAATGACCCACTTATAGATAATAAGGACTCCAAAAAGAGATACCGTGCCGATGTTCTCATCGAAGATTATATAGCCAAGATTGAAGAAAAGATCAACAAGGATATAGAGAAGGGCAAAAAGAAATTCGGAGACAGTTTCAATGAAGAGCAGTTCCGTGCCACCAATCCGAACGTTCTGCGCAATGTCGCTAAAATGGAACAGGTAAGGGCAAGGATGGCAGCGGCCCTCAATAACAATGACCTTGCTGAGCTGCGCCAGATAATTATCGACTGTGAAATAGCCTGTCCGATATCTGGAACCAAAAACTGGACAGATGTTCGTCAGTTCAATCTCATGTTCAGCACCCAGCTCGGAAACATTTCAGACGAATCCGGAGTCATCTATCTAAGGCCCGAAACAGCTCAGGGTATCTTCGTTAATTTCCTTAATGTCCAGAAGACAGGCAGAATGAAGATTCCATTCGGAATAGCACAGATAGGGAAGGCATTCAGAAACGAGATAGTCGCTCGTCAGTTCATCTTCAGAATGAGAGAGTTCGAGCAGATGGAGATGCAGTTCTTCGTAAGACCTGGTCAGGAACTTGAGTGGTTTGCAAAATGGAAAGAAAATAGACTTCAGTGGCACAAGGCACTCGGACTTGGTGATGAAAAGTACCGTTTCCACGAGCATGAAAAGCTGGCACACTACGCCAATGCAGCTGTAGATATAGAATTCGAGTTCCCGTTTGGATTCAAGGAGCTGGAAGGTATCCACTCTCGCACAGATTTTGACCTTGGCCAGCATCAAAAGTTCTCCGGAAGAAAGATTCAGTATTTCGATCCCGAAACAAATGAAAGTTACACTCCGTACGTAATAGAGACATCTATAGGATTGGACAGAATGTTCCTTGCTGTACTCTCTTCAGCATATACTGAAGAAAAGCTTGAAAATGGAGAAGAGAGAGTAGTACTGAGAATACCTCCAGTCCTTGCCCCTGTAAAACTTGCAGTGCTTCCGTTGGTAAAGAAAGACGGACTTCCCGAAGTTGCACGCAGGATAATGGACGATCTTAAATTCGACTTCAATTGTCAGTACGATGAAAAGGACAGCATAGGAAAGAGATACCGTCGTCAGGATGCAATAGGAACCCCCTATTGCATAACCATAGACCACGACACTCTTACTGATAATTGTGTGACTATAAGAGATAGAGATACAATGCAGCAGAATCGTATAAGTATCGACAGTCTCAGAGATTACATCTCAGAGAGAGTCGGCTACAAGAATGTATTCCGCAAACTTCATAAGATAGACTAAACATTTAACATTGAGGAGTTATGGCAGATTTATCAACCAAATGGACAGGACTGAACCTGAAGAGTCCTGTGATAGTCAGCAGTTGCGGCCTTACCGCAGATCAAGAAAAAGTGGCTTTGATGGAAAAAGCCGGTGCAGGAGCTGTCGTCGTTAAATCTCTTTTCGAGGAGCAGATCCGAAATGAAGTTGAATATCTCAGTGCATCCGGAAGCGATCACACAGAGATGGACGACTATATGCACTCCTATATTCGTCATAACTCCATAGCTCAATATTGTGCCAATATTACAAGGCTTAAATCCACTATCTCTATTCCTGTGATAGCAAGCATTAACTGCTATACACCGGGGACATGGGTGGAATTTGCAAAAGAGATGCAGAAAGCAGGCGCAGATGCAATTGAAGTGAACCTTTACGAAATACCCCTTGACAAGAACTTATCTCCTGAGATTATTGAAAGAAGATACCTGGATGTCGTTAAAGAGATAGTCAAGAGTGTGACCATCCCAGTTTCGGTGAAGATCGGGCAGAATTTTACATCAATAACCAACTTCATCAATAAACTATACTCATTCGGTGCCAAAGGTGTAGTAATTTTCAATCGCTTCTTTACTCCAGACATAAATTTGGACTCCCTCTCGCTTGTCCCTTCATCGCCGCTCTCACATGAGTACGAGTATATTCACAATTTGCGTTGGACTGCAATCATTTCATCCAGTGTAAGTTCTATTGATATTGCCACAACAACAGGTATTCATACTCCTGATGCGGCGATAAAGACTATACTGGCCGGAGCAAAAGCAGTACAGATCTGTTCGACAATCTACAAAAACGGAATTGACCGTATAACACTTATAAACGAAGAACTTGCCAAGTTCATGGATGAACGCAACTTCTCTTCCATCGAACAGATGAGAGGAATACTTAACTACTCATGTATAAAGGATCCAGCCATGTATGAGAGGGTTCAGTTCATGAAGAGCTTCGGAGGCTACAAGAATGTTTAGGTGGTTCTTCACAATACAGATATAAAGAAGATTCACCCGCCCTTTATACGACTATTCCTAGAATATAAGGGCAAACCTTTTAAAATGAAATACGCCGGAAAGATTCCGGCGTATTCTTTTTAATGTCGGGGTACTCCGACTCGAACGGAGGACCCCCTGCTCCCAAAGCAGGTGCGCTAGCCAACTGCGCCACACCCCGATTTGTGACTGCAAAGATATAAAAAATATTCTATCAGAAACTCTTTTCTATCACTTTTTTAAAATGTTCCAGGCTATGGATATCTGTACCTGAAAAGTCATAAAAGCCGTTTTTTTGCAGGTATTGTGCCTTCTTTTTGACTTCAGTACCATAAATGCCTATCAGTGAAGGAAGATTCAATTGGAACTTGACCCCCATATCCTTATATTTTCTGTAATCCTTATCTGTCATGTAAAAGTAACGTTCCGGATGAGCGAGAACTGGATATATTCCCTCTGACATTATAGCTTTCAAGGTATTCTCCATACCCATAGGAGGATTGAAGTAGCTTGTTTCGATGAGCAGGTGGTCTCTCTGCGGCCCAATAGTCATTAAATTGCCTTTTTTAAGGTTTTCATAAAAGAGATTATCTATCATATTCTCCGCTGCCAGATTGAGCTTTATATCGCCTTTATATAGGCTACAAAGTTCTTCAAATACTGAATGGAGATGCTCCGGTGTATTAGGTATGTCTTCCATGATATGTGGAGTCAGCCAAACCTCTTTGATCCCGATTTGACCGTAGAAATCCAAGGTGGCCAAAGACTCTTTCATGCTCTGTATACCGTCATCGACACCGGGTAATATATGAGAGTGCCAATCGGTCATCCCGATCAGCACTCCACGTTTCTGTAAGCTCTTTTTTTTCTTAAAGAATATCATTATTTATCTATTTCCATCCATTGGTTTTTAGTTTTTGCCCCCCCCGTGACCGTAGCTATAACCATAACCGTAGCCATATCCATATCTATAACCATACTTGTAACCATATTTATAACCATAGCGTCCTTTTGCACCTGAGGTGCCGTTGAGGATTGAACTTATATTGTTATACTTGTTCTCGTTAAATAGTTTCTGGTATTCAGGCAGCATAGACCTGTCGAGAAGACCTGCTCTGAGCACGAATATCATTCTGTCTGTCACTCTGTTGATAATTTGTGTATCAGCAACAATCTCTATAGGTGCGCAGTCGATAAATATGTAGTCATATCTCTTCTTGCACTCATCTATGAGAGTATTGAGCCTTTTATCCAAAAGAAGCTCTGTAGGGTTGGGAGGTATAATACCTACAGGTATGATATCCATATTTTTATGCAGCACATCCTTTACTATGATGTCATTGATGTTATCTGTCTTGCCGGCGAGGTAGTTTGCAAGGCCAACATTGGGAGAATCAGCCAGTTCAGATACTGCAGCTCTTCTTAGGTCTCCGTCTATAAGAAGGACTTTCTTATCCTTAATGGCCAGAGAGACAGAAAGGTTCGCAGAGATGAATGATTTTCCTGAGCCGGGGTTGAATGATGTCAGCGAAAGAACCTCTGTGGATTCGTTTTTCTCAGTTACAAATTCGATATTCGTACGAAGCACCCTGAAGGCCTCGTTGATGACATCCCTGTTGCCCTCCTTGACCACAATAGGCCTGCTCTCTCCTTTTCGTGAACCTCTTCTAATGAACCGTCTCAATGTTTCGAATTTCTTTTTCTTTCCGTAGTAAGGAATTTCACCCAAGAAAGGGATGGAGAGGTTGTCAATATCTTTCTTACCCCTTACTTTTGTGTTCATTGTCTCAACAAGCACTATCACACCAATGGGAATGAAGAGCCCCAATGCAAATGCTATGAGATAAATTTTCTTGGTTACAGGAGCTGTTGGAGCCATGCTTCCGGTGGGCGGGGTAATGATACGTGTGTTGTAAGCGGTGAATGCTTTGGACAGCTCGTTTTCTTCCCTTTTCTGAAGGAGGAATATATAGAGGGACTCCTTAACTTTCTGCTGCCTCTCAACTGAGAGAAGGTACTTGGCCTGAGTAGGACTGGCAGCCAGTTTTTCTGTTGTGCGGCTTTCAGCCTGTTGGATACTTGCGATTTGGGTATTGAGTGTAAGAATGTGGTTCTCTATAGAGATATCTATTGCTGACCTTACAGATGCCAACTGGATATCCAGATCCACTACCAAAGGGTTCTTTTCACTACTGTTTGAGACTAGGCTGTTCCTCTTGAGGAGCATGTTGTTGTACTGTCCTATGAGATTCTCGATATTCGAGTTCTCAATACCTGAGTTTGCAGGCAGCAGCTGCATTTTGTTAGTCTCCTTCTTCATGTACTCCTGAATATACTCCGCCATGTAGAGCTGGTTGTTGAGCATCAGAATCTGAGAAGTAATCTGGTCACTTTTCTGGAAGTACATGGTGGATGCTGCATTGATATCAGGCAGGAGGTTGTCTTTCTTGAATGACGAGATATTTTCATCTACTACACCAAGTTCCTGTTCTATGACTTTCAATCTGTCGTTGATAAACATTGCGGAACTGATGGCAATCTGGTTCTTGTCCTTTACCCAGTTCTCATTATAGACAGCGATGACTGTATTGATGATATCTTCAGCGCGCTGGATAGACTTATCCTTGCATGTGAAGTTAAGCACAGTTGCCTCTTTGCTGCTCAAGGCTACAGTAAGGTTCGCCATATATGAATTTACTGCAGAATAGAGTGAGGATTTGGTTACATAAATATTCATCACTTCTTCCAGCGGTTTGAGATGGAATGCATCTATTCTTATGTTACCTGCTGGTGTTTTTACATTCTTTCCCAATATTCCTACTATAGGCTCATCCTTAAATTCCTCTCCCCTGAACTTGAAATCGGTCAGACTGAATGTCATATCAGGATTCAGCTCGATTATGAAAGAAGCTGTCTCATTTTCCTTTATTGTCTCGAATGTGACAATAACCGGCTGCGAGTTTCCGTATGCTACTTGTTTGTGGAACTTACCTGGAACCATATACGAAACATCAAGCTTGAGACGTTTTACCACCTCTGTCATGATTGATGGAGACTGGATGGCCAGAAGTTCATTGTGTACGTTAGAGCCTGACTTGAAAAGACCCATGTCGGAAAAGGTGCTCATCTCCGAACCGAATGACTGTCCTTTCTTGTCGTCTTTGATCATTATCGATGCGGTTCTGGTATATGTAGGATGTGTCCTGAGTACATACAACACGGACAGGCTCAGACATACTGCCAATGATATGACGAACCATTTCCAATTTGCCAGACAAACAAATATTATATCCTTGATGCTGAACAGCTCTTCGCTGTTATGTTCAGTGTTGGGGGTGTTGATTGTATTGTTTTCCATACTAAGTTATCTTGTTAGTGAAACTATCATGGTGGTTACTGACGTGAGCATTGAAGTGACAGAAATCCAGAATGAGGCTGAACGTACGGTATTTCCGTTCACAGTGGCCTCACCGGCCCTTTTGGCGTTAGGTTCTACGTAAATCAGGTCATTCTGCTGCAGGTAGTACACGGGTGACTTGTAGACACTCGGCCCGTCATTGAGGTTTATGGCATAGAGTGTTCTCTGTCCGTCTACTTCTCTCTGGACGAGAACTCTGTCACGTTTGCCATAGACAGTTAAGTCACCTGCAAGGCTGAGCGCTTCGAGAATGGTGATTTTATCCTTATCGATTTTATATCGTCCAGGAGATCTAACTTCTCCCAAAACAGATATATATAGATTCATATATCCGACTGTCACAGTAGGGTCCTTGACGATTTCACGAGAGATGAGCTCGTTCTTTATGAAATCTTCAACTTCGCATCTGGTCAATCCCTCTATCTTGATTTCCCCTAAAACAGGGAAGTCAATCATGCCGTTTTTATTAACGACATAACCGGACAGACCCTGACTTGTCGCAGAAGAATTGGCGCTACCAATCTGTCGAGACATGATGGGTAGGTTGAGAGATGCCACTATTTCCGGACTCTTACTGTTTACAAGTATTGACAACTGGTCTTCGGGTAAAAATCTGATTTCATTTTCATTGTCAATTGATGTAGTCTGTCCTATTTCAACACCCTGAAAATATGCGATATTGGGTGTTGCACAAGATGAAATAAGGACCAATGAAAAAGCAAGGGTCAATAAAATATTCTTCTTCATTTACGTATCTGTTTTTTATTTTCGCAAATATATAAAATCGTTGTATTATTCCAAAAAGGTTAGATTAGTTTTTTCCACAAAAAATTACGGAACAGGGTCCCATCCGCTGCCTCCCCATGGGTGGCATCTTAATATTCTTTTTGCAGCGAGCCAAAAACCTTTTATGGGACCATACTTTCTAAAAGCCTCCAAGGCATAGGCAGAACAAGTCGGTGTAAATCTGCAACTTGCAGGTTTATATGGGGAGATGCATACTTGATAAAACCGTATCATGACGATAAACGGAAAATTCAGGCTATTTTTCAAGGACTGCTTCAAGCGCACTTTTGATGGTTTCATAATCAGAAATATCTTTCGAGATGTAGACTATCAGAAAGGCTTTGTCTTTTCTCCATTCTGGATGCTCCTTTGTGAGCTGACGGAAGGCTTCTCTGATCCTCCTTCTTATGAGATTCCTCTTTACAGCTCTCTTGAACAGTTTTTTAGGAACGGATATGGGAATCCTGGGCTGTGGTCCGTTGTATTGGAGAGAGTAGACCCTCAGCGGAAAGGAGACACTTTTGGTTCCTTTTGCATGTATCTGTTCTATCAGTGCTTTCATCAGTTGGGAGATATGAATGTGAGAGTGTGGCTGGAATTATCGTCTTTAAATTCCATGATACCCCTTGAGGGTGAAAGGATTGTGATTACTGTCATTTTGGATACGGTAGCACCTTTTTTCCCAAATGCAGGGTTATCTGTGGTGGTTATAACCAGAAACGAACCATATTTGCGGTAGCTGTCGTCACTTCCCATTTGCTCCCATTGGTTTCCACCTGACTTGGTGTAAAGGACGAGCTCACCCGAGGGTTTGAACTGCATACGATACTCTCCTATCTGCCAGATTCCGTATAATGAATCGCTTGCATCATATTTTGCAGGCAATTTTCTGAGTGTGAAATTGGAGATGGAGGGGGTGATCTCCTTATTTTTTACCTTGGCTGATGTAATGGCCAAGGTGGTAAGAGTATCTGTGGAGAGCGCATATTCGAGCCTTATGTCGATAGGAGTTTTTGAATTGAACCTCCATATTCCGGCAATGTTTCCGAATATGTTCATGTCGCAGCAATAGACACTGTAAGACAGCGTGTTGGAGCCCCATTGGGAATCTACCCCCGTGGTGTCAATTATACTTTCAACGGTGATGGTGTAGTCATCGTTGAATTTCATTACACTCCATTGTTCTATTGGAAGTGGGTTCCCGTCTGTAGCGTGGACAATCCAGCCTCCTTTGATATTCTCGCGGTTATATGAGGGACTTAC
The DNA here is from genome assembly GCA_029010575.1 of Bacteroidales bacterium. Classification (GTDB taxonomy): domain Bacteria; phylum Bacteroidota; class Bacteroidia; order Bacteroidales; family UBA932; genus Coprenecus. The sequence continues at coordinate 77,236 of JAQXKS010000003.1, forward strand.
CTGATTGCATCCTGTAATCAGAAGATACAGTGCCAGGAGTGTCAGTATCGCACTTTTAACTTTCATTATTGAATAGAATCAAGATGTAGCATAACGGCCTTTGCTACAGAGGGTGCTTGAGGAGTGGGCGCCATCACCTCAATGCTGATTCCGGCATCTGTGAGGGCTTTCTGTGTTCCTGACCCGTATGCAGCGAATTTCAGATCTCCCTGAGCGAAGTCGGGGTAGTTCTCAAGAAGAGACTTGACATCGGAGGGGCTGTAGAATACTACCATCTGGTAGTTGGAGAGGTCGATTTGTTTAAGATCCGAACTTACCCCCTTGTTGAGGATGGCTGAGTTGTTCTTGAGATTTGCGGCAGTGAATGCAGCAGAAACTTCCGGTCTTAGACTGTCGGTACATGTGATTAGGAAGTTCTCTCCTTTGTGTTTTGCAGTTATGGTTCCGATAATGGACTGAACTGTACCGTTTCCGAAAAAGATCTTTCTCTTTCTGTAAATGATATGCTTTTGAAGGTAAAGGGCTATAGATTCTGTGGTACAGAAATATTTCATGGTTTCAGGAACCTGTATTCTAAGTTCTTCGCAAAGTGAGAAGTAAGCGTCAATTGTTGACTTGGCAGAAAAGACGATGGCAGTATACTCTGCAAGATTGATTCTCTGAGTCCTGAACTCTTTAGCTGAGAGAGTCTGTATCTTGAAGAAAGGGAAATAGTCGATATTGACTCCATATTTGGTGGTGATTTCTGAAAATGGGGAAACAATATTGCCCGGTTCAGGTTGCGATACTAAAATGTTCTTTATAGTCATACAATTACGAGTTTACAATATGCGGTATATTATCAAACTTGGTAAAAGTTCGAGGGTGCAAAGATACAAAAACGAATAAAATAGAGGTGTTTTGTTTGAAAAAAATATCCTTATTTCTCCGTAAATATATGAAATTTCTATTAAAATCATGCACCAGATTAGTGCTGATTTTACCAGTGTAGAGTATTCAGGAGGGATGAGAATGTATAGTGTGAAATAGAAAAATGATATTATTGTAATAATAATTATTGTTGAGTATATAAGGGAGTTCAGATTTCTTGACATCAGAGGAACTCCGGCTGTCGTGCAGATTATCTTGTTAAGAATGGCTCTTGCTGCCAATGCACAAGTTAGTATTATCAGAATGGAGGGATACCCCAACTCAATAAAACCCAGGGCGAAAATCAGATATGCAGCAATCGGAATGGATGCCGTAAAGAGTATAAATAGCTTCAGTGCTGCCTTGAATGAGGTTACGAAGATATGCTCCTTATGTGGAGTGAGTGACATAGTAAAGAGTTCCCCGAGGAACCTCATCAGCCTTCCACCTGTGAAGATGGAGAGGATTAAAATGAGTAGGAGGATGTATGCGAAGATATTTCCGCCCCTGAAGAGTGTTTCGGAAGCATCTGTAAGGTCATATGTGGTGAGTGTCGAACCTCTCCAGAGATCTTCTATTCCCGGCATTTTAATTACCCCTTTTCACATTGTATCCCATGGATGAAAGCAGGTTGAATGCCTTATCCCTGAAATCACCCTGAATTATTATTTCGCCATCTTTAGCACTGCCCCCAACTCCGCATTTAGCCTTAACGATTCTTGCAAGATCTTCAAGATCTTTTACTGTGCCTATAAAACCTTTGATCAGAGTAACTTGTTTTCCACCTCTGTTTCTTCTGTCAATGGAGACGACAAGTTTCTGATTATGTGGAGCAAGTGTTTCAATACAAGGGGTCTCCTCTTCATTGAGCCGGATATTCTTATTAGTGGAATAAACTAGTCCCATATCTGTTTTCTTTTAGGTGCAAAGTTATACGATAATTAGTATATTTGCAATTTGTATAATAATAAGGATAGATAAATGAATCAGAAACTGTTTAGAATTTACAATAGGATAGCCTCTGTTGTAGTGTTGCTAGTGGCAGCAGTAACGTATCTGATGACAATGGAACCGACAGTCAGTTTTTGGGACTGTGGTGAATTCATTGCCTCATCTTATAAATTGGAAGTAGGACATGCTCCTGGAAACCCTGTTTTCCAGATAATTTCCAGGTTTCTTACAATGTTTGTACCTGCTGAAAAAGCAGCTGTTGCGGTCAATGTCGGTAGTGCCCTCTGTTCTGCCTTCACTATATTTTTCCTTTACCTGACGATAGCGCATTTGGGAAGGAGAATTCTCGAAAAGGGTAACAAAAATCCATATTCTACCGGTAACGCGATTGCACTAATTGGTGCTTCAGTGGTAGGCTCCCTTGCTTACTGTTGGTCTGATACCTTTTGGTTTTCGGCAGTTGAAGCCGAGGTCTATGCGATGTCATCTCTTCTGACGGCCATTTCTTTTTGGGCGATTCTCAAGTGGGAAGAGGGCGCAGATGAGGAGTATGCTGACAGATGGCTCATCTTCATAGCATTTCTCATGGGTCTGACCATCGGAGTCCATCTGCTCTCACTCCTGGTAATTCCCCCTATCGCACTGATTTATTATTATAGAAGAACTCCTAAGGCTACATTAATGGGAACTATATGGACACTTCTGATCTCCTTTGCTGTAATTGCAGTGATTTTGTGGGGTATAGTCCCTTATGTCCCCAAGGTGGCCGCAGCATTTGATCTGCTCTTTGTCAATACGTTCGGACTTGGATATAACTCAGGTGCGCTTTTCTTTGTCATACTGCTTTTTGTCTTGAGTTTATTGGCAGTATTCCTTACCAGAAAATACAAGAAATATGTACTTCATACTATTTCTCTTGCATTTACGGTGATCCTTATCGCCTACTCGGCATTCATAGTGGTGGTTATACGTTCTGTAAACAACACTCCTACCAATGAGGGACAGCCAGACAATGCCTTCGCTCTGGTCAAATATCTGAGCCGCGAGCAGTTCGGAAGTACACCGCTTCTGTATGGTCCTTCTTTTGCTTCGCTTCCTTATGATTATGAAAATACGACCTACCATACAGCTCTCGATGGCAAATATTACTCTGCTCCCGGACCTGTGGATTATATTTTCCCGGCCCAGAGCAAGATGTTCTTTCCGAGGATGCACAGTAGACAGCCGAGTCATATTGACTTTTACAAGAGCTACATGGGCAATCGGGGAAAGATTCTGCCAGGATGCGAGCATAAGATGCCAACCTTCGCCGATAATATGAAGTTCTTCTTCGATTATCAGGTTAACTACATGTATTTCAGATATTTTATGTGGAATTTCGCAGGTCGTCAAAACGATTTGCACGGTCAGGTCCCCGGGGATTTAGTAAGAGGTAACTGGGAATGCGGAATACCTTTTATAGATAAGATGAGGCTCTCAGACCAGTCTGAAGGTCCGGACTATATCGTAAACAACGAGTCCAAGAACCATTACTACCTGCTTCCTTTGATTCTCGGAATTATCGGACTGCTGTATCAGTTGGCAAAGGACAAAAAGAACTGGTTTGTCACTATGCTCCTTTTCCTAATGACAGGTATTGCTATTATTGTCTATCTTAACCAGTCGCCTTATCAGGTTCGTGAACGTGATTATGCGTATGCAGGTTCGTTTTATGTATTTACAATTTGGATAGGTCTTGCTGTTCTTTCTATATATGAAAAGCTTTCTGAATGGCTTGGAAAAGGTAGGCACGAGGCTATTATTGCTCCTGTAGTCTCTGTAGTGTTGCTCTCAGTTCCAATACTGATGGCCGCTCAAAACTGGGATGACCATGATAGAAGCAACAGGTATACCGCCCGAGATATGGCATATAACTTTATGGAATCTGCAGACCCTCAGGCCATTATAATTACTCACGGAGACAACGATACCTTTCCCCTGTGGTATATTCAGGAGGTTGAAGGAGTCGGTACAGATAAGAGGGTAATGAATACTTCGCTTCTGGGCATTGATTGGTACATAGACCAGATGCAGTGCAAACAATATGAATCCGAACCTATCAGATTTACTACGCCGCGTATCAATTACCTGTATGGAACAAATGAGGCCATACGTATCTACGACAGGCTTAGCAGGCCGATAACAGCCAAAGAAGCCATAGAGCTCTTCAATGATCCCAATGTGAAGATATCTGTAAATGGTGAAAAGGAGTGCTTCCTTGCCTCAAGAAGGATAAGAGTGCCGGTAAACAAGGAAAATGTGATTAAGAACGGAATCGTAGCTCCTTGTGATTACGACAAAATCGTCGACACTCTATATCTTAATATTTCCGAAGGAAAGTCAACTTTAACCAAGCCGGAGCTGATGATTCTGGACATGCTCTCGAATTACCAATGGGACAGACCTATCTATATCCTTTCTCAAGGAGGGGATATCAATATAGGAATAAAGGACTATTTACAGTTTGATGGTTTCATGTATAAGCTGGTTCCTATAAAGAACAGACTCTCCTTGACAGAGATTAATCAGGTGGATACTGACAAGATGTATGACCTGCTTATGAACCGTTACAGGTGGGATAGCTTCTCAAAGGATTTCCATGTAGATTATCAGAACCTCGTGGTATTCAACAGCAGTTTCAGCCAAAGATATATCTTTGTTCAGACAGCAGTTGCTCTATATCGCAAACAGCAGAAGGATAGGGCAGTAGAAGTTCTTGACAAGATGCAGGAGGTCTTCCCTGATACTAAGTTCCCTCTCAATACTTCGATTATATACTCTGTAAACGAGATGATGGTGATACAGGCGGCAGAGATTTACTATAAGACTGGCAATTCGGACAAAGCCCGTGAACTGCTTACAAAGTTCATGGATGAGACTCTCCTCTCCATCAAACTCTTCAGTAAGCCTTACGGATCTCGTTCTGTCGTCTCCAAGTATGATCTTCAGACCAATTTCCAGCTCTATCAGTATGGCCTTGAGTTATTGGACCAGTTTGATAAGGAATTGGCAGACAGTTATATAGAAGAGATTGATTACCTTCTTAAGTAGAAGGTAATCAATCTCTTCAAAAGTAAATAAGCCGGCCCTGAAGGGTCGGCTTATTTGTCTTATGTAAATAGTTAAAGTCTTTCAAGCTTGACTGTGAAGTGACGCATGAGCTCAGTTTCCCAAACGATCTTCACACCGCGTTTGATCTGGTCACGACGGTCGTAAACATTCTTGAGAGCAGCTGCGATAACATCCATGTGGTTGTTGGTGTATACACGGCGCGCGATACACAGACGGAGAAGGTCAAGACCACCGAAACGGTTTTCACGTGTTACAGGGTCACGGTCAGCAAGAATATAACCGATTTCGCATCCACGGATACCTGCTTCAAGATAAAGTTCGATTGCCAGAGTCTGTGCAGGGAATTCTTCCTTAGGGATGTTTGAGAGTACTCTGTCAGCATCGATAAAGAGGGCGTGACCACCTACGGGACGCTGGTAAGGAATACCATATTCATCAAGTTTGGCAGCAAGATACTGAACCTGTTTGATACGTGTTTCGATGTTGTCGAGCTCTGTATTTTCATCAAGACCTACAGCCAGAGCTGCCATATCACGGCCGTTCATACCGCCATATGTAAGATATCCTTCGAAAGGAATACAGAAGCGTTTAGCGCCTTCATACCAGTCTTCGTGTCTGGTTGCGATGAAACCGCCCATGTTTACAAGACCGTCTTTCTTCGAAGACATAGTCATACCATCAGCATAGGTGAACATTTCCAGACAAATCTCTTTGATGCTCTTATCTGCGTATCCCTTTTCACGAGTACGGATGAAATATGCGTTTTCTACGAAACGTGCAGAGTCGAAGATGACGCGTTTTCCGTATTTGTCAGCAATTGCACGTACTTCGCGCAGATTCTGCATAGATACAGGCTGTCCGCCGGCAGTATTGTTGGTAACGGTTACGATGATGAAAGGAACCTTGTCGGCGTTTTCAGCAAGGCATTTATCGAGTTTTGCAGGGTCAACATTACCTTTGAAAGGAACTTCGAGCTGAGTGTCCTTTGCTTCGTCTACTGTACAGTCTACAGCGAATGCTTTACGGCTTTCGATGTGGCCTTTGGTAGTATCGAAATGAGAGTTTCCGGGAACGATGTCACCTGCCTTAACTAAATGGCTGAATAGTACGTTTTCGGCTGCACGGCCCTGGTGTGTAGGGATTACATAGTCGAATCCGGTAATCTTCTTGATAGTGTCTTTAAGCTGGAAGAATGAAGAAGAGCCTGCATAGCTTTCGTCACCCATCATCATTGCTGCCCACTGACGGTCGCTCATTGCACCTGTACCGGAGTCTGTAAGGCAGTCGATATATACTTGTTCTGATTTAAGCTGGAAAAGGTTGTAGTGGGCTTCCTTGATCCATTTTTCACGTTCTTCACGTGTACTTTTACGGATGGGTTCCACCATCTTTATTTTCCATGATTCTGCAAAAGGGAGTTCCATATAATTATTATTTAATTAGTGTTTGTTAATGATTTTTTTATCTGAACAAAGATAACAAAAAAAATAAAGGATGCCCTCTTTTTTTGGGCATCCCTTAAAATTATTAGTGTAATGTGATTACTTAAGTTCTTTTTTTGCAGCTTTTGCGTGGAGGTCATACATGATAGGAGTACCGACAAAGATTGAAGAATAGGTACCTATTACGATGCCCACGAGCAGTGCAACAGCAAGACCTCTTATGACTTCACCACCGAATATTGCAATTGCAAGCATTACGACGAATGTAGAACCTGAGGTATTCACTGTACGTGCGAGGGTGCTGTTGAGCGCCTCGTTGATATTCTGACGCAGATCACGCTTAGGATAGAGTGTTCTGTATTCACGGATACGGTCGAAGATAACCACAGAGTCATTGATTGAGTAACCGATGATGGTAAGAACCGCAGCGATGAATGTCTGGTCTACATCGAGGCTGAAAGGAAGGATTCCCGAGAAGAGTGAGAAGAATCCGATAACGATGATGGCATCGTGCACGGTAGATACCGCTCCACCAAGACCCCATCTCCAGCCTTTGAACCTGAGCGCGATGTAGGCAAAGATTACGAATATAGCGATGATAACTGCGATAATGGCGTCTCTCTTGATGTCGTTTGCCACTGTAGGACCGACCTTGTCTGAAGAGATGATACCGTTAGGATTATCGACTGTAGATGTGAATTCTTCGTATGTAAGAGGGGTTGAGAAGAAATCTTTCAAAGCGTTGTAAAGCTTTCCGTCAACTATTGCATCTGATTCGGCTGAATTCTCTTCGATGAGATATTTTGTGGTAATCTTCATCTGGCTTCCACCACCGAACTGTTTTACTTCCACGCTACCGTCGAATTCTGCCATAGCAGCCTCTCTAACCTGTGCATCGGTTACGTTGGTATCAAATCTTACAACGTATGTTCTACCTCCTGTGAAGTCTACACCATAGGTAAAGCCTTTGAATGTCATTGAAGCGAGACTTATTACGATGAGGATACATGAGATGATATATGCGACTTTGCGTTTGTTCATGAAGTCGATTCGGGTGTTCTGGAGGAAGTTTTCAGAGAACTTGTTGGAGAATGATATCTTCTTGTTCTTTGAGAGTCTCGCTTCGAAAATCAATCGGGTGATGAAGATTGATGTAAGGAGTGAGGTGATAAGACCGATAACAAGTGTTGTTGCAAAACCCTGTACAGGACCTGAACCGAATACGAAGAGAACTATACCTGTAAGGATGGTAGTGATGTTACCGTCGATAATAGCTGAGTATGCGTTCTTGTAACCATCGCTGATTGCAAGTCTGAGAGCCTTTCCTGCGCGGAGCTCTTCCTTTACACGTTCATAAATGATAACGTTGGCATCCACAGCCATACCCAGTGTGAGGACGAGACCTGCGATACCGGGGAGTGTGAGTACTGCTCCGAATGAAACGAGCGCACCCATGAGGAATACCACGTTGCACAGAAGTGCGACATCGGCTGCAATACCTGCTCCCTTGTAGAAGAAGAGCATGTAGAGAAGTACGAGTACGAAGGCTATCACGAACGAAATCATACCTGCACGGATTGATTCGCTACCGAGTGAAGGACCTACCACCTGTTCCTGGATGATGGTTGCAGGGGCGGGAAGTTTACCTGATTTGAGCACGTTGGCAAGGTCTTCTGCTTCCTGGATGGTAAAGTGTCCCGAGATTGAAGAGTGACCTCCTGTAATTTCAGTATTTACGCGAGGGAACGAGTAAACCATTCCGTCGAGCACGATAGCTATGCATTTTCCGATATTGTCAGCGGTAAGGCGTGACCATACTCTGGCACCTTCTGCGTTCATTGCCATGTCGACTTCAGGCTGGCCGCCCATATTGCCGTATGATACTCTGGCATCGGTTACGACACCACCGTCCAGGGGTGCCTTGTTGTCACGGGTGCTGGTTCTTATGGCGATGAGCTGGTAATATGAATCGCTGCCGTACTCTTCTGCAGGTTTTACAGACCACATGGGAACAAGGTCAACAGGGAGGACATCCTTCACTTGAGGAAGTGAAAGCCATGCGTTGATTTTGGCTGTATCCTTGTAGTGTGCGACGCCCATTACAGGACCTGGCATAATCTGACCGTTGTAGGTAGCGGGGTTGAGCACATAGAAGAGAGGGTTGTTCTTAGCGAAGGTTATTTCATCGTTTGAAAGCGAATCCTGTGCGGCAAGCTGTTCGGCAAGTGTCTTTTCGCTATCACTATTTTCTTCACCGGCTTCAGAAGATTCACCAAGATATTCTCTGATTATTGTGTTTGCAGACTGGAGTGAACCGAAGATTTCGCTGCATTCGTAGGTAGTCCAGAATTCGAGTGAAGCAGTTCCCTGAAGGAGTTTTCTGACGCGTTCAGGTTCCTTGACACCAGGAAGTTCGACGAGGATACGACCTGAGTTACCAATCTTCTGGATGTTGGGCGAAGTGACGCCGAAACGGTCGATACGGTTGCGCAATACATTGAATGAGTTTGCGATAGCGCTTTCAGACTCTTTTCTGATGATTGAAATAACTTCGTCATCTGAAGATTCAGCGGTAACTTTTCCGCTCAATGCCATCGAAGAGAATACATGCGAAAGCCTTTTCTCAGGAGCAACTGTCTTCCATGCCTGGGCGAAGAGTGTTATAAAATCTTCTCTGCTTTCTGCTTCGTTTTTCTTTGCCAGAGCAAGCGCCTGTTCGAATTCGGCAGATGTGTTGTTGTCTGAAAGAACTCTGAGAAGGTCGCTCAGTTCCACCTGAAGCATTACGTTCATACCGCCCTTAAGGTCAAGACCAAGGTTGATCTCTTTCTCTTTGACCTCCTTATAGGTGTAGCCAAAGTAGACCTTTTCTGAGTTGATGGAATCAAGGTAATACCTGTTTTTCTCTTTTCTGACTGAGTCTAGATAATAAGCTTTGTTGAGGTCTGAAACCTCTGCGAAAGAGGGTTTGAGCTGTTCAGCAGCTACGGCAGCTTCCGCATATTTCACCGCCTTATTCTCCTGAATAGAGGAGACTGCAGTGAAGGAGAGCTGGTAGATGCAGGCTAACCCGATCAAAATTGCCACAAACGAGATGGCTCCTTTACTTTGCATATTGAATCAATTTTAAATAGTTGTCTCTAAAGTAAAATAGGGTGCAAAATTAAGATTTTTTCCCTTATGTAAAAATAATTATTTGATATTATCTATCTTTGTGCTGAAATCGTTTATGGTATGAAAAGGACTGTTCTAATAGTTTCTATGATATTTCATCTTCTGTGGGTCTCTGCTCCGCTTTGGGGACAGGATGTAAATGGAGAATTGTCTGCTGCCGATGCAGCTTATTCGCGATATGAGTTCGAATCAGCATTGAAGCAGTACGAAAAGTTGGTCCGAGAGCAGACAGAACCTGAAGCGGTTTCATTGCTGGAGGATTGCGTTCTGCGCTGCCGCAACGGTATAAGTATGATGCAGGCCCCTCCAAGACCCAGATCAATCTCCTCTTATGAGGCTCAAAAATCTGATTTTTATCAGTATCTGGTCTCCGATGTGGATGGAAGCTGGATTGATATCCCCAATCCTTTCCTCAAGGGGGATATTGCCCACGAATATTACCGTGGCTGTTATTTTCCAAAGGATACCCCCATCTTTCTTTTCAGTGCTCCGGACACTTCTGGAAGGTGGAACATAATGTTTTCTGTGCAAAAAAATGGAGTCTGGTCTGAGCCACAACTCTTTTCGGAGGCAGTAGTTTCACAGGGGGATGACATATTTCCATTTCTCTCTGAAGATGGCAACACTCTCTATTTTGCCTCTAACGGATTTCCTGGAATCGGGGGATATGACCTTTTCGTGAGTACGAGAAATCCCCAGACAGGGAGATGGAGTGAGCCTCAGAATATGGGGTTTCCCTACTCTTCAGTCTCCGATGACATTGCTTATGCCCCTTTGTCCTCAGAGGGAGTTGACTTGATAGCCACAACAAGGTACTGTGAGGATGATTTTGTCTCTCTCTATGCAATTGAAATCTCACTCAATCCGATTGGGGCTTCCATCGGCAATGGTGAATCCGTAAAGAAAATTGCCTCTTTCGAGCCATCTAATGAAACAAGTAGTAGCTCCACAGAGGTGGACCCCAAAGGAAATAAGTTCGGTTCCTATTCAGAACTGGTGATGAGACAGCGTCAGGTCAAGAAGAACTACATGAAAAAGGCGGAGAAGGCTGCTGAGGCGCAAGTCATATACGAGAAGGCTTCCGAAGATGACCGGCTATTTCTTCAGGAAATACTGGATGAGGCTAGCAATGAGGCATCTATTTGTAGGAGGGAGCTGGATTCTCTTAATATTCTTATTAGGAATATGGAGGATGCTTTCTTGGCAGATGGCATCATCCCTCTGGTTGTGGAAGAGAAGCAGCAGGAGAAGAAGGATGCTGACATTCAAGGGAAGATGCCTTCGTATCGTTTTACTTCACATCTTTGTATGGAAATGCCGTTTATCACTATAGAGACACCTGTGGAACATAAGGATGAAAAGCCGACATTCGACTACACATTCAAAATCGGAAAGAGTGCAACCTATGCTCCTGATCAGAAACTCCCTTCTGGTGTAGTTTTCCAAATACAGATAGCGGTGCTGGCAAAGAAGGCCTCTGTCAAAGAACTCAAGGGGCTTTCACCTGTTTATGTCAAAAAGCTCAAAAGCGGCAAATACCTTCATACTGTAGGAATTTTCCGTAGTCTGCAGGAGGCCAAAGAGGCTCTTCCGAAGGTTAAGAAGCAGGGCTATTCAGAGGCATTCATAATTGCATATAAAGACGGTAAATCGATCTCTCTGAAAGAGGCTTCTGCAGCCCTCTTGTCAAAGCCGGCAGAAACATTTGCCTACAATGTCGAGATTACCGGATATGAAGGCCCTCTGCCTGATGATGTAATAGCTCTTATTCAGAAAAATAGTAATAAGGAGATTATGTCGTTACGGAGTAACGGAAAAGAGTATTTTCTCGTTGGACCGTTTTCGGACAAGAGTGCTGCTAACCATCTATGTCAGATGCTCAGGGTAAACGGTGTAAAGGGTGTAAATATAAAGTCTATAAAAATACAGTAGCTATGATCTATATTATATCTCTTATTCTAATCGGCATTCTTTTTATAATAGCGGAAATTGTCTTTATTCCAGGCATTTTCGTTACTGGGTTTATTGGCGTGGCGGCATTGGTCGCTTCGTGTTATTTTGCCTTTGCCGATTATGGAAATGTGTGGGGAACTGTAGTTGTGGCAGTCGATGCACTTCTGTTGCTTTTCTTTACAGTGATGGCTCTTCGCTCCAAGACATGGAAAAAACTGGCACTTAAGACTGAGATTGATTCATCAGTTGATGTAGCTCCCGGTCTCAAAGGTGTCAAGGAGGGAGATATTTTGCTGACTCTGACCAGACTTGCTCCGATGGGAAAGGCTCTTGCAGGAACAGTTCCCGTTGAGGTGACTGCGATGGATGATATCATTGAGCCCAAGCGAGAGGTGGTGGTCACTCTGATTCAAGACAATAAAATTTATGTAAAAACAAAATAATATGGAAAGTTTAACAGCTTTAGTAATCTGGATTGCAATAGGCATTGTCGGCTTGATTGTTTTCCTTTGGTTCTTCCCCGTTACTTTGTGGTTTCAGGCCCTGATTTCGGGTGTAAGGATTTCTTTAATTCAATTAGTTCTTATGAGGTGGAGAAAAGTTCCTCCCGGAACAATTGTCATGGCAATGGTGACAGGAACCAAGGCCGGTCTAAAACTTGACCCTAATGCCCTTGAGGCTCACTATCTTGCCAAGGGAAATGTTCCAGGGGTGGTCAATGCGCTGATTTCAGCTGACAAGGCTAATATAAATCTTGATTTCAAAATGGCAGCAGCAATTGACCTTGCAGGTAGGGATGTTTTCGAAGCTGTACAGATGTCTGTTAACCCAAAAGTGATCAATACTCCGCCTGTGACTGCTGTCGCAAAGGATGGTATTCAGTTGATTGCCAAGGCTCGCGTTACTGTGCGTGCGAATATCAAGCAGCTGGTCGGTGGTGCAGGTGAGGAGACTGTTCTGGCACGTGTGGGAGAAGGTATCGTATCAAGCATCGGCTCGGCAGAGTCTCACAAGCAGGTTCTCGAAAATCCAGATTCCATATCCAAGGTTGTCCTTCAGAAGGGACTTGATGCAGGAACAGCTTTCGAGATTCTCTCCATCGATATAGCCGACATAGATATCGGAAAGAATATCGGAGCAGTTCTTCAGATAGATCAGGCAAATGCTGACAAGAATATTGCTCAGGCCCGTGCTGAAGAGAAGAGGGCAATGGCTGTGGCTCTGGAACAGGAGATGAAGGCCAAGGCACAGGAGGCCCGTGCAAAGGTTATCGAAGCTGAAAAGGAGATTCCCCTTGCAATGGCAGAAGCTCTCAAAAGTGGAAATCTTGGTGTTATGGACTATTATAAGATCAAGAATATCCAGGCTGACACCCAGATGCGTGAAAATATCGGACAGTAGCTGGTATGCCTACGGTTTCTGTTATTATACCCGTATATAAAGTTGAGAAGTATTTGCACAGAGCTCTTGATAGTCTTTGTGCAAATACTTTTTCAGATTGGGAGGCAATCTGTGTCAACGACGGAAGTCCTGACGGATGTTCCTCGATACTTGAAAAATATTCACTTGCTGATACCAGGTTTAAGGTTATCAATAAAGAAAATGGCGGACTTTCTGACGCCAGAAATGCTGGTGTCAGGGCTGCTGCAGGTGACTTTGTTGTCTTTTTTGATTCTGATGACTTCATTCATCCTCAAACACTTGAAATTGCTGTAAAAATTCAACAGAAGACAGGAACAGATATTGTCTCGTGGGAGATTAATCCTTCGTACAGGGATGAGGTCAAAGCTATGCAGCGTAGAGGGGATGAGGCCCTTGACTATTTCCCTGACGACTATTTTCGAAGATATGATATAGACTCTATCAAGTATTTCGTAACTGATGACATAGTCTCCCACTCGACTGAGAAGAAGCGTTTTTCCGGAATCAGATGGCCTATAAGACATTTCTATGCGGTAAGACATCTGATTCGGCGGAATATCGCATCCAAAGTGCCTTTTATAAATGGGGTTACATTTGAAGATTTTCCATGGTGGTGCGACATTATGCTCAAGAATCCGACATGTACCATAACAAAGTTGCCGCTTTACTATTATTACCCTAATCCCGCCTCCATCGACAACGCGTCAGCTCAAGTGAAAAAGAGCATAAACTGGCTGAGCAATCTTATTTACTGCTTTCGCAATTTTCTGGCAATCGCAGACAGCTGTCAGATGAAGAGCTGGTCACAGCAGTGCAAATGGCCGGTCATCATAAATCAGGTAGGAAGGAATCTTCCTCTATTTGAAAAGGGGACTCCTGAGTTAGAATGGTGCAGTCTATTGCTCGGCGAGCTCGATAGCATCGGAGCGCTGGACGATGCGCGAACGATGCGCCAGCTTAAATATCGCTTCAGAATAAGGAAATTCCTGAAACAGTAACCTCCTTATCTTCTCTTCATGGATAGAAACAGAGACTTCCATTCCAGGGCAACACTCTCGGGAGAGAATTTTCTGATATCCTCTACCAATGCTCTTCTTATATCGGCGAGACGGTTTCCGTCCATTTTCGAAATCTCTGTCAGTGTATCAGCAAATTTCTGAGTGTCAAAGCAATCTATGAGAAAACCATCTCCGATGGCCGAGGAGAGAATTGTCCTGACTCCTGCACTGCAGTCAAATGCTACCGGAATCACCCCGTTGGCCTTTGCCTCGGTAAGGGCCAGCGGCCATCCTTCCGTCGCTGAAGTCAAGGCAAGGATTGATGCACGGTCATAAAGAGCCTGGGTGTTGTTGCAATGGCCCTTGAACTCATAATTCTTCAGCCCTGAATCGGCGGCATACCTCTCCATCGCCTCCCTGTCAGGACCGTCACCTGCAATCACCAGTCTCCATCCCTCCATCCTGTCTTGACACTTTTTCCATATATCTATCAGCAAATCAACACGTTTGCTCAAGTTGTCAATTCTTCCGCAGAAGAGTACGATTTTATCTTTCTCATAATTGATTTTTTCTGGCACCGCCTGCGAATTATAGATAAATCCCAACTTGCCGGCAAGAGTGCTGTCAATGATCCTCTCCCTGATGATTCTGCAATACTCCTCGCAAAGACAGATATACTTGTCGCAGATCTGGAGATCCTTCATGGTTTTGCCGATAGCCTTCTTCTCTGCAATTCCCATGTCGGAATAGATGAAGTCCACCCCTTTGGAGCCGATAATCCTGCCCCACCAGCGTCTCTTGTCCCTTGGCGCGAAATAGTCCTTCTGCCAGAAAGGCTCACCGTGGCAGACCACTACCAGAGAGCATTCTGTCTGCTCCTTGATAAGTTCGGCACCCCTGACACATTCCGAAATCATAATCAGAATGTCAATCTGATGCTCCTTGATGTGACGGATAATATCATCTCTCCTATCATAAGTTCCTATCGGTCCGGTATGCAAATATGTGATATTGGGATGGGTCCCGACCAAATTCTTCTCGACAAACCTGTTACAAAGGACAAAAAAATCGAAATCAGGAAGAGAATCTGCGATTTTCAGAGTAACCATCTCAGCCCCACCCGCAGGAAAAACATCATGAGCAAAAGCAATCTTCATAAAATAACTAAAACATAATCACATCAACAGATGCAAATATACCTATATTTTTTGCACTTTTGTTTTTTTGTCTTATATTTGCACTCCGTCTACGGTGAGGTGGGTGAGTGGCTGAAACCACCAGTTTGCTAAACTGACGTACGGGTTAACCGTACCGGGGGTTCGAATCCCCCCCTCACCGCAAACAACCAACATCGGAGTAAGCGTCGCGAAAGCGATGCTTACTTTTTTATATCCAGCTCCGTCACGGGCATGGCTCCTGGGAAGGAGCCTGTCACGGTGAGGTGGAAGGTTACATTAAATATTCCGTTTATATGATTATGCAGGAAAAGAAAATCTTACGAAAACAGATCTCTTCTGTCAAAAAACTGATTCCTCTTGAGGAGAAGATCAGGCGTTCGGATGCTGTCATGGAGAGGCTTCGTGAGCATACCGAATATAAAAAGTCAAAAAAGATACTCTTTTATTGGTCTATGGACGATGAGGTCTATACCAAGCAGACAGTGATTCAGGCTTACAACGAAGGAAAAGAGGTTTATCTGCCTGTAGTTGAGGGGGACAATCTTCGAATCCGACTTTTTGAAGGAGCTGCTTCAATGGTGGCAGGGGAGTCTTTTGCCATACCGGAGCCTTCGAATGAGTCTCCTGAGGTATTTATAGATGATATAGATCTGGTTGTTGTGCCAGGAGTGGCTTTTGATGCGCAGTGTTCCAGAATGGGGCGGGGAAAGGGATACTATGACCGCCTGTTGTCAGCTGCTACCAAGGAAGGTCAACCATATACCATTGGAGTATGTTTTGATTTTCAGCTTGTTCCAAAGGTCCCTGTAGAGGAGTGTGACAAGCCTCTGGACTGTGTGATCTCCGAGACATCACTCTATCAGAAATAATGACAAAGAGGATGGTTGCAAAATCGCAATCATCCTCTTTTTGTATGATTCACTATACTGTATCAAAGATTGGAGCAGAGGATAAGAGCCTCTCTGGCATCTACTTTGACCATGTCGGAGTTGACGGTAAAGAGACCTGCAAGATCTATCTTTCCTTTTGCACAGACGGCAATATAATCTCCGGAAGGAATATCTACCTCTACCTTCTGGTCATTGGCATTGAAGATAACTACAATGCGTTCAGATACATCACCTCCGGCATGTCCGTTGAGTGCAAATCCGACTACACCGATATTGTCGGAAGGAAGGAATTCAAGATGCTTGCGTACCAGGTCTGCACTTGCCAGCCTGAATGCCGGATGTGCCTTTCTCAAGGCAATAAGACCCTGATAATATTCGAACAGATCTCTGTAGCGACTCTTGTTGTTCCAGTTGATTGCATTTACATCATCTGGACTTTTGAATGTATTGTGTACACCCTTCTTGTTTCTGAATACCTCTTCTCCTGCGTAAATGAAGGGAATTCCCTGCGAAGTGAACACGATGGTCTGTGCGAGCTTGTCAAGTTTTATAATCTCCTTTTCATCGGGATTGCCCAAAGAGGCTTTGATTCTGTCTACCAAACACAGGTCGTCGTGACATGAGACGTATGAGATCATCTGATACGGTTCGGCTGCCCATGCACGGTCTGAATAGTTGACCTTTGAGTAGTCGATTTGTGGATGTTCTATTGCTCCAGCAATACCGAACTTTATACTTTCGCGCAAGTCCTCTTCCACTGCAAAGAAACCTGCCTTCTCATCGTTGCTGAAAGGACCTCTGATGGCATCACGCAGTTCATCGCTGAATGCAGCGATACGTGGCATCCTGTAGATATTGGCCTTCATAGCCATACTGTCTGCATCAAATGCAGGAGTAGATGCCGCCCATCCTTCACCGTAGATGACAATATTGGGGGAGATCTCATCCAGAGCCTTGCGTATCTGGTTCATGGTGGTGATATCGTGAATTCCCATGAGGTCAAACCTGAATCCGTCGATGTGGTACTCTTTGACCCATCGTACTACTGATTCTACCATGAATCTGCGCATCATCTCCCTTTCGCTGGCGGTCTCGTTGCCACATCCGGAGGCATCAGCGTAATTACCGTCTTCCTTCATTCTGAAAAAATAACCGGGGACACTTCTTTCGAAAGCACTCGATGCGGCATCTGAAAGATGGTTGTAGACAACATCCATTACGACACATATTCCTGCTTCATGAAGTGCCTTGACCATCTGTTTGAACTCTTTGACTCTCACTGTAGGATCAAAAGGGTCTGTGGAGTATGAGCCTTCTGGGGTGTTGTAGTTAACAGGGTCATAGCCCCAATTGTATTCGTTGCGTTCCAGATGCTCTTCATCGACAGAGGAGTAGTCGTAACTGGGCATCAGGTGGATATGGGTTACGCCAAGTTCCTTGAGGTGGTCAATACCTGTAGATTCTCCTTTGGCGTTAGTGGTGCCTTGTTCAGTGAGAGCCAGGAATTTACCTCTATTTACTATGCCTGATGAAGGGTCAATGGAGAAATCCCTGTGGTGAAGTTCATAAAGAATTATATCATTGAAAGATGAGGGCAGCGGGGCCTTGTCTTCGTCCCATCCCTGAGGATTCAGTGTGCTGAAGTCCACGATTGCAGCCCGTGCTCCGTTTACACCTGTGGCTCTTGCAAAGATACCGGGAGTCTCTTCAAGCCACTTTTCTTCAATTTTTGCTTTGAAGGTGTAGAAAATGCCTGTAAGATTGCCTTCAATGCTTGTGCGCCATGAGCCATCCTTGTGGCGCTTGAGCTCTATGGTGTTAAATGGTTCACCTTTGGCTCCGTCATAATAAAGGTTCAGTACTACTTCATTGGCAGTGGGTGCCCAGAATGAAAAATCAGTTGTTGTTTCTGTGAGGCATACTTCTTCGAGGGAGCCCTCTTTCAAAGGCAGTTGCCCCTTATTGCTGTTTGTGCAACCACAAGTCAGACATAAGGTAAAAGCACACATTGTGATAATTGTTCGGATGTTTTCCATAAAAACGGGTTTAATTGACATTATAGATGCAAAGTTATTTAAAAATGGTATTTTTGTAAAATAATAAACAACGTAAATATTATGAACGATACAAGAAGAGTAATCACCGTATTGGTTGCACTCTTTTTACTGTGTAGCTGTAAAAAGAGTGTTGAATTGGCAGTCATTCCGGCTCCGGTCCGGGTCGAAGCAGCATCGTGCAGCCCTTTTGTCTTTGAAAATGGTACAGCAATTGTCGGAACTGATGATCAGGCTGATGCCATTGCTTCATTTTATAGGGAGAAGTTTCTCTGTGACAATGGTATTGCCCTTTCATCGCATGATTGCGGAAAGGGTGTTGTTGAACTCCTGCGAAGCGAGGATGTCGACCTTCCGGCTGAGGGTTACCGTCTGGAGGTGAGTGATGGCAAGATAACAATAACTGCAGCTGATAAGGCTGGTCTCTTCTATGGAATGGCTACACTGGTCCAACTCGTGCCATGCGATGTTACCAGTGCCCAAATACCGGCAGTCAATATAACAGACTATCCCCGTTTCAAGTACCGCGGTCTTCATCTGGACCCGTGCAGGCATTTTCTTCCTGTGGAGGATGTCAAGAAGCATCTGGACATCATGTCTGAGCTAAAGTTTAATGTAATGCACTTCCACCTTACAGATGATCAGGGCTGGAGGTTTGAGGTAAAGAAGTATCCCTTGCTTACTGAAATTGGCTCCGAAAGAGTTGAGGGCGAGGGTTTTGTCCATAGAGGTTTCTATACTCAGGAAGATCTTCGTGAGCTGGTCAGGTATGCCCAAGAGCGTCAGATTACCATTATTCCGGAGATAGAGGTCCCCGGACATGCGCTTAGCGCTATTTCAGCCTATCCATGGATAAGCTGCCGCTCGGTAAAGACCCCCTCCAGAATCATATGGGGTGTAGAGGATGTGGTAATGTGTGCAGGCAAAGAGAGTACATTCAAATTCATTGAAGATGTCATTGCCGAACTTGTCGAGATATTTCCTTCAGAGTATATTCATATAGGTGGAGATGAGTGCCCCAAGAGCGAATGGGAACAATGCCCTCTTTGTCAGAAGGTTATAAAGGAACAAGGGCTGACTGATTCCATCAATGGGGCCTCTCCTGAAATGAGGCTTCAGGGCTATTTTGTCAGCAGAGTCGAAAAAATCGTGGAAAAATACGGCCGCAGAATCATCGGCTGGGATGAGATTCTCGAGGGAGGAGTTCCGGAGAGTGCCACGGTTATGTCGTGGAGAGGTGTTGAAGGTGGTATAGAGGCTGCTTTGGGTGGACATGATGCCATAATGACACCTGTATCCGGAGGAATGTATCTTGATTTTTTCCAGGGGGATAAAAAGTGTGAACCTGTCTCAATAGGCGGATATGTACCACTTGAGAAGGTCTATTCCTATAATCCCGTTCCGGATACTTTAAAGAGTCTGGGTCTTGAGGAACATATCATAGGTGTTCAGGGAAATACATGGTCTGAGTACATGTATGATGAATCTATCAGGGAGTACAGGATCTATCCGCGTGCCATCGCTCTTGCTGAGATTGCTTGGACTCAACTGGAGAATAAGGATTTCAATAACTTTTGCAATCGTCTGGAAAGAAGCTATCTCAGCAGGCTTGACCGGCGCGGAATCAACTATCACATCCCTCTTCCCGAACAGCCCTACGGCTCTTGCAGTCGGGTGGCTTTTACAGACAAGGCCGTGCTTGAGTTCACGACATCAAGACCTGTGGAAATGGTCTATACGCTTGACGGCAGCGAACCGGATGCCGCATCCGCACGCTATAAAGAACCTATTGTAATCGACCAAAGCTCTGTTTTGAAGATAAGATCGCTTCTTCCTACAGGCAGGCTATCTGGTGTCAGGACAATAGATGTTGTCAAAGAGAACTTCACAGATGCGGTAGATTTGACTGATGTCGAACCTGGCCTTAATCTTAAGGTGGTGTATGGTGATTTCCTTACCAGAGATAGTTTCCTAAAGGCTGTTGAATCCTATGACAGAGGAACTAAGGGTGTGAGAGGTTATGAAAAGTTAATTTCAGACCTTAAGGAGATCCGTTCGCAGGAGCCTTCGAATAATGTGATGCGTAACTTTCCACAGTATGGTGCTGTTGCAAGCGGTTACATCTACATTCCAGAGGATGGAATCTACTATTTCTCGACCAACAACAATGATCTTTCACTTGACGGTAAGCTTATCATCAGCAACGATGGTATGGTGAAGAGGTTCTCGACAATGGATTATTCTGTGGCTCTTAAAAAAGGATATCACGCTATATCTGTTACTTTCCTTGGACATATTATAGGAGGCTGGCCTTCAAACTGGGACAGCGGACGAGTCTACATAAGGGAGAGCAATAAAGAAAAATTTGAAGAGATTACTCCGCAGATGCTCTTTATAAAAAAATAGATTATCTTTGCGCATATTGTTGTGATTGAATAATTCAAACCTAATAATAGTTATGCTTAAAAAGTTATTAATCAGTGCATTGATAGCTGCTTCAGCTATTTTTGCCACATCTTGTAAAAAAGATGACGGTCAGATCGTTCCTGTAGACATTACAGTCTCAGCGGAAGAGGTCATTATTGACTCTATTCCTGCGGGACCGGTCCAAATTACACTTAAGAGTAACAGACCTTGGAGTGTTGACATTCAGGTGGAAAACCCTTGGGGCGATGAAAATGCCAACTGGATTACAGTCGATCCTATAGAGGGTGGTCAGACCGAAGGCCAGGTAATTACCTTGACCGCACAGAAGAATGTTACAGATTCTATCAACTACGAAAGAGCCGTAAGGGTCTACTTCAGAACTGACAAGCAGATATTCGCTTCTGTCAGAGTTTATCAGAAGGGGGTAACCAAGCCTAATGCATGGGTTTACAAGAGTGTTAAGGAACTCAGGGATATCGCAAAAGATCTTGATAGAAACTCTACAGATGCTATAGATATCAAAGAACCATGGATAGTAAAGGGTATCGTAATCTCTTCAGGATCCAATCCCCAGACGGTTTCCAACAAGAACCTTTTCATACAGGATGAAACAGCTGGTATCCTTCTGTACACTGATGCATACTCTAACTTCGCTTTCGGTGATGAGGTGGAAGTGAAACTCAAAGGCGGAAATATCAAATATTACCACCAGCTTCTTCAGTTTACTCCTGAAAATACAGCAATGGTATCAGGAACAGGCCTCAAAGAAGAACCTAAGGCAACCTTGGTGGAAAATGGCGAAGATTTCGTAAAGGGTACTTTCGAGTCAATGTATGTCAAGATGACAGCACAGGTAGTCTCTTCAGATTTGGAAAAGACTATGGCAGACAGCCCTGTAATCGAAACAGAGGACGGCGCATCATTCCTGATGTACACAAGGAGCGAAGGTCCCTCATGGTCAACACAGAAAGTTCCTCAGGGTGCAGGCACTGTGTATGGTCTTTGCACTAGCTATAGCGGTGTCTATCAGCTGGTTCCTCAGAGAGAAAAAGACTTCGCTGAGATGACTGGTGCCAGATTCACCGGTAAACCTGCAGTTTCTACAGGTGAAGCACAGCTCTCTGACGATATGGAAAGCGCGCTGCTCAGCGGTTCGTTTGTCTATGAAGGTGAAGTTTCCGATATTACCGAAGTCGGTTTCTATTGGAAGAAATCGGAAGACGAAGAATATACAGAACTTAAGGCTGATGCTGTTTCCGAATCATTTACAGCTACTCTCGCAGGTCTTGAAAAGGGAACCACATATTCATTCAAGGCTTATGTTAAGATAGGAGAAAGATGCTACGAAGGTTCTGAAAAACTCTTCATTACATCAGATGAGACAATCCTCACAGTCGCTCAGTTCGTAGAAGTACTCAAGACTCTCGAATCAGGATCTTCACTCATCAATGTCGGTACTTATGTAGAAGGTATCGTGGTAGGTGACGGTGATGGTGGAAACCTTAATAAGGCACTTGCTGTAGCTGATGCATCCGGAGAAGCCAATTCCGGAATGTACATTTATGACAAGGATGGTGCATTCGTAAACAATTTCAATATCGGAGACAAGGTAAAAATCAGACTTGCCGGTGCGAAACTTGATATCTACAATGAACTTCGCGAAATCGTATGGGATTCATACTCAGACGATATTGAACTTATCAGCAGCGGCAACAGTTTCACTATTCCTCAGATTACAGCGGCACAGTTCAACAGCGGTGACTATCAGGCAATGAGGGTTGAGGTAATCAATCTTCAGAGCAAGAA
>JAQXKS010000004.1 GCA_029010575.1 Bacteroidales bacterium
CTCTTCCTGATAGAATGTTCCTTCCTGGGATTATAATTTGCTCTCATATCTCAATGCTTTGGAAAGATCCTCAATGATTGGCGTTGCTCCATACTTGCCCAAAAGGTAGTCCTTCTCATAGGAGGCGTCGCTGCGCACCTTATAATCGGACAGAGAATACAACTCGCTTTCCCCACGGCCATTTTTCTGGGTAAACCATATCTGGTCGCGTCTCAAAAGACTGTTATTGAGTATATTGGTGTCGTGAAGCGTCACCATCAGCTGAGCATTCTTCGGGTTGCCTGCCTTTGTATTGAACAAGGAAATTACCCTCGTTATCAGCAGAGTATGCAGTTTTGATCCGAATTCGTCAACGATGAGACGCTTGCCGTGCTCCAGAGTGTCAAGAATTGGATATGCCAGGGAGAAATACTTCACCGTTCCCTCTGACTCGCTCTCCTTCATTGAAAAAGTCACCGACGCAGTCTCCCGGCCTTCGTCATCATACTAGGTATGCGATGTGAGCACACCTAGTTCGCTTAAACTGATATCTTCGATTCCCAGGTCAGCATATCGGGAGAATTCTACCATTCTATTCCTTGTTTCCGGATTCTCCATTGCTTTCAAAGCTATTGCCCATTATCTATTTTACGCCATGAATTGTTTTATCAATTCTTTCAAGAATTCTATATCAAGGTTTGCAATTCCTTGTTTCTCTAGTAACGCATATTCTTCTCTTTTCTTACTAATCACAAACTTCCGTTCCTTGCCATTTATGGTTACGTAAAATTTCAACATTCACAACATCTTTAGATGCATTGGCGAATCCCCAACTTTCTAGAAGTTCTCTCAAACGAGTTTCAACTGCACTAATCCAATGTTCTTCAACAAGGTGCTTTTCTGCAAAAGACCTGAATTGAGAGATGGCTGATGCTACTTCGTTGATGATATTTTCGGACTTTCTTACGCCATTATCCTTGGCAAATGCCAAAGCATCTTCTTTGGTATGGCCGTATAGTTTTCCATTCATCATCAAGCAGTGCGTTAGCTCGGGCAAGTAACCACCCGAATTGAATATGTAGGTAAGGTCATATGCCTGAGAGAGGCTCCATTTACCTTGTTCATCCATCAAGAAGGAGAAGTTCTTGTTATGATCATCAGTGTTGTTGGCCAGGATGTTGAATACCATTCTGCGAAATACCTCGTCATATGTAGCCGCTGGTAAACGCATCTTTCTACATACCATCATCAACCTTTCATAACTGTCGGCTTCTGGATATAGAGCAGCGAGTGTCTGCATATGAAGTTTGCGCTCTTCATCACGGTCGAAACGCTGAGTAATGAAGTGCTTGTTCCCCTCTAACTCTATCAATCGACAAGGCATGATGTTTATGCCAGCAGCCTTCGCCATTTCATAATAAGCCATTTCCAATTCCGCAGATGAACGACTCGTATCACCAAACTTCAGAATACAATATTCGAAACCTTTCTGACCGGCAATCTGTCCACTTCGTATTTCACCCGTTTCAGTATTGATTGCTATGATAGCCTTAGGCTGACGTCCACCAGCAGATGTTCCGACTGCAATCAAGGACTGCATTGTCAATGACTCATCTGGTGATATTTTAGCATTCTCCCTTTCTGTGAAAATCTTCTGTGCCAAATCAGTCAATGCCTTCAAATTCAGTTGCTCCGATTTCTTTATACCCGAAGATTCAGGCACAAACTCCAAAGCACCCATTCCTCGCTTGCCAATGAATGACAATAAGTCCAACGGTGTTATTTCTTGATTCCGAATATTGTTTTGAATACGCCAACACTCGAAAACCTGATTTCCCCAAGCATCAGGAAGGGAATCAGCAAGGAAAGGAGGCAATTTGCGGTATATTTTAGTTTCCTTATCACCCATGATAGGGCGCTTGCTTGTCGGTGCATCTACAGACGCAAGCAAAGGGAATGGATTCAATCCCTTAGTAAGGAAATTATAGTTGTATTCGAAGTAGGAATTACCTCTTCGAGAATCCCATGACAAACGTCCTATTTCCTCACCCCAAAGAAAGACTTTAAGCGAGCTGGTAATCATTGTTTCTTATGCCTTATACGTTGTACTTTCTTTTGATTATCTCTGATTAAGTATGCTGATTGTGGAAGTTCCGGCATCATGTCATCCAATGCATCAATCTGACCAATGGCTTTCATAAGTGACAAGAATGTCCCCAATGACATATTGCCTGTTATACCATTCTCGAATTTATGAATGGTATTAACCGTAATTCCAGATTGCTCTGCAACATCCTTTTGCGTCATATGAGAGCGCAAACGATAGTCCTTGAATCTAGCTCCAAGCAACTTCACCAATTCAGGTATAGAATATTCATAATAATCATTCATACTATCTTATCTTACGCGTTAAGTTAACCAGCTAATTAAACTTTTACTTATCGTATACAATGATTTATGATGCAAAGATATGGATAAATTCTTATATCCAACACATTAACAACAAAAAAATATGCTCCACCAAAAGAAAAAAACAACTTTACTTTTATATTTTATTTAATTGTCCAAAACTCTGGTCGGACACAAACCGGGGACAATGGTTTTCCTATAGCAGAAAACCATTGTCCTTCATAATATCGACAAACTGCTTCATGGCATCTTTCTTTATGAGAAAACGCTGTCCCTCAACAAGAAGTATCATCTTGCGCAGCTGAGAGCTGGAAGTCAGAAGCCTGACGAGCTCAGGATTGTCGCCATTTATTTTCAATACAATGTAGTCTTCCTTCTCCTTAGTCAGCGGGTTGCAGTGTTTTTTGAGATTCTCGAAGAAATCTTTCCATATATCCGGAAGATCGCTGCTGATATAATCTTTGAAAAAACTGATCTTTTCTTTGACATCTGAAAGTGTGCGGCATTTCTTCAGGAAACTGCCACTGTCAATCTTGAAACGGCCGCAACCAATCGGAGTCGCTATTTCTGCGAGCAGACTCTCATACGGATTGTTCTCAGATGTCGAAAATACAATAAGGTGGTCTGGGTCCAACCGGAACCAGTCCTTGCTCACAATTGATTGGGAAACATATTTGTTGGACAGTCCGATGGCATATTTCCCGAGTTCAGTCAGCCGGATCTGGCGTATCCTACCTGCCGGGGAGGTATATCCCATATCATGGGTGTCCACGGCTATTTCCACTATCCCAAGAGCATACATGGCAGCCGCCAGGGCTCTGACATATTCCAGATCGATTTCTTCCCATTGAGTGTCGGGATATGTCAATTCACCGGTTATGGCATTTCTTATATTCATGTCCCTGAAGTGTGCTAACTGACAACCGTAGAAGGCATTGCCCGGAGCGGTATAGACATAATCCAGCAGACCTTCCAAAGACATCCACTTGTCAGGAGCAAACTCCAGACACTCCTTGATGAACTGTCCCCAGTACAATCTTCCTGAGCCTTCAAGATATTTTG
>JAQXKS010000005.1 GCA_029010575.1 Bacteroidales bacterium
AAGCGGGCTTCTAATGATTTTGCTTTTGTTATAATCTCAATATGATGGCTAAAACCGATGGCAACAAAGTCCGCCCAATTAAATTCGTCAGCCATCGGCTGGCGAATTTCAATAAGCAACATTTGCTCGTTAAGTTCCGAAGAGGCCCTCGGACTCGGCATTGGGGTCCTCGTCACTGATTTTCGTCCGTTGGACGACAAGGCGGAGGTTCTCGTCAGGGAGAAAGCCGTCGAAGCGGAAGGAGGCAACGCCACAGTCCATTTCGCCGATGCGGACCTCCTCCCAGTCTTTGTGCTCCATGAACTCGGTATGTCTTGACCGACAACTGCTTGCACGAAGATAGAAGTGTTCGCAATGGTCTTTGACATAATCGACTATAGCCTCGGAGTATGAGCCGCAGTCGGCTCTGAAGTTGCGGATGACCACACGGCTCTCGTTCTCGAGCCTGCCGATGATGCGGCGCAGTGTATCCTCCTGATGGAACTTGATGTTCGGATTGGCATCACGGTTCTCGATGCCTACGATGAGACCTCCAACTGTGGCCACGCCGGGAAAGTAGCCTTCAGCTTTCTTGTACGAATATTTCGCATCCTTCTTGCCTGCCTGAATGAATTGGTGGTCGAAGTCAAGGTCGATGCAGTCTCCAGGGTTGAGTTGGCCCGTGACTTTGAGAAGTTTGAGCAGCAGGGAGTTGAGCCTGTTGGCGGTGTTGAATGCATATGAGACCTTGTCGGCATTCTCATAGGTGATGTTGTCGCAGCTGAGCTTGCGGAGAGTCCTCTCGATTGTGTCTGAACTTGCAATACGGATTCCATCGTGACCATGCTAAAAGGACTTGACCTCCATCACGTCCTCGATGCAGTCACCACCGCAGAGATAGCTTGCAAAGAGCGAGGCAAACACGTCGCCGTAGCTGAAAGCCTTGGGATCGCGGCTGCGAGAGCCGAGGAAGGAATCGACAGTTTTGCGGACACCGGATCGGTTGAACTGGTTGAAAATTGAATAAAGTCCTCCAAAAGGAGTGATTTTGTCAGATTTTAGTTGTATCTTTGCCATGTCAGTAATGACTTATTTTATTTGAATTGCATCACTAATTTAGGCGAAATTACTGACATATGCAAGCCTTTGTAAGGGTTTCTTTATCAGGGGCTTGCTATTTTTTAAGCAATCCGCTTTGCGGAATTAAGGGTGAAAGAAAAATTTTAAGTATTATGAAAGTTGATTTTATTAGAAAATACGTTACGAAGAAATCCATAACAATAAGCGTAGCTATTATAGCTATGTACTTATTATGTGGGGCTGTATTTTATGTAGCAAAGTATCGTAAAGAACAAGAGCAAAATAGAAAACTCGAAGCACGATTTGATAAGTTCATGGGTTACCATTATCCATATTTAGAGCAAATTGCCCGAGCTTCCAATATATATAGTAGGCAACAAATTAGTTTGATGTATGATTACCTGAAAAATCATAAAGGCAGATATATAAATGAAAATGTAAGATATTATGACAATGGAGAGTTCTTCTCAATGAAAGAAAATTGTGATTTAATGACATTGTTTGAAAATGCGAGATTCCTATATGTCGCACGTTCAACGGAGCCTATATATTGTGCTCCATCTTCAAGATTTTCTGAATATAAAGCTTTCCATGATATTTTAGATGCATCTCAAGGTCTAAGCATACGAGGCATAAATATTTTTGACGATAATATAGCTTTATACAATAAAGCAGATATAGTGAGAGATAAGATTGATAGTCTTAACTTATGTATTCAAAGTAGCATTTATGCTCTTAGAAAATACAAAAATAGAGAGAAGGAGATTGATTTGAACTCAATACCAGAATCAGATTTCGATTTAGATAATTATTAATCATGAAAATAATCAGCTTTGTAGACATTACAATCTACAAAGCTGATTATTATTTCGCTTTACAAATCATTGTATACTTTTTGATCATTAACTATTAGTGATGCGTTAAAAGCCGCATCAATGCTTGTAAATAGTTAAATTATAATATATTACATAAGTTCTTTAACAACC
Source organism: Bacteroidales bacterium (assembly GCA_029010575.1). GTDB lineage: Bacteria > Bacteroidota > Bacteroidia > Bacteroidales > UBA932 > Coprenecus. The sequence continues at coordinate 2,046 of JAQXKS010000005.1, forward strand.
GCGATTTGAAATGAGTTCGTAATTTTGTGGCCCCAACCCACTGATTATGAACGAAGGCAAGTATATTTTCACCCAAGTCACCAGTCTAGCCTGAATTATTCATACTCAATGTAGTTTCGAGTTAATTATGTTCCCACTTAGGTTAGATTTGGTAGTGGTGTTGTCATGAATGGTCCATTGTCGGATGTTGTGAGGGCTAAAGAAGCAAGTTTTAAGTCTTGGATTTAGTATCAACACATAATGTGTCAGCATCAGAGGTTGCTCTGATGCTATTCAAAGAGTATTTCAACAATATAATTATGATGACTGTCGATATCGTAAGGCTGCTTCCATTTCCTGTCTCATCGGATGTTTCGATGCGAACTCGAGTCTGATGCATGTTTTCTTTTCAGTAATGAAGACAGCGGAGAGTATAAAGCGCTCTCTGACAGTTATGATTGACATATTCTCAACATCGGTATCAGCAAAAGTGGTGTGCTGCATCGAGTGCAACAGAACATATGCGGCGCTGTACAGAAAGAGCCTGAACTGGTTGGCCAAAAAACCTGGTGCAAGACATACGGTCAGCATCGCAGTACAACTTTAACTCCCTTATCATCAATTCCATAGCACCTCTACCACAATAAGAGATATTGTATATATATCCGGGTCCATAGCTGTTTGATATGTTTGTGACTATGTACCTGACATTAGTTCCAAGTTCATTCACTTCGATCTTGACTACCACATTCTCCTCGTTCTTCCATGTTCCGGCCTTGTATTTGAAGCGATGAAAGCGTTTTATTGCGTTCTTATTCTTGTTGTAGTCCTTTTTGGCGGCACTAACCCAACTCTCGGTACGAGCAGAAAGAGTTTTATTCTGTGCAAGGCCCGTAATATAAACAACCCTACGGTCCCCTCTGGCCCATTCCATGAACTCGTGACTGCAGAAGTGGGAGTCTCCGCGGACGATTATCTGAGTTTTCCTCCAACTCTTGCGGATGCGTGTGATGATGCGCTTCATGTAACCACTGAAGTTGATGGACTTGTTGCGTCTTCCTGGTCTCAAAACAGGCATTACCAGTTTACCCGACTTTCCTTCGAATATAAGGAAAGGCATCAGGCAGTGTCCTCCATAATAGCTGCTGAAGAGATTACCTTGCTGAACGCCGTAGGTATCAGCATTGGTATCGTCACAATCGAGGATTATACTCTTAGGAGGATGCTCGTATGAGGCGATGAACGCTTCCAGGAACTGCTCTGCAATGGCATACAGTTCTTCTTTTGTGACCTTGTCCTCAAATCTGGACATTGTTGGTTGTGAGGAGAGAGGAGCATCGCTCGGAAGTCGTCCCGCACACATCTTCATGATGCTATCGTTGCGTAGCCTATCGCAGTCGTCACAATCTTCGAAACCGCTGGCTATCTGATAGACTCGTTGTCTTATCATCTCCTCATAGGAGTGCTCGACAAGATGCTGGCAATGCTCGTCCTTGATGCAAGATGCAATCCGGCTGATGATGTCGCATTCTTTCTCAGCCTCGCGGACAAGCATAAGACCTCCGCAAGAGGAAAGGTCAGGAGATGAAAAAGATGCAGATATCTTCTTGCCCTTAATAGGGGAGAGTGGAAAAAGTTCAAGTTCTACTTGACAGTTTGAAACAGATGTATTACCTTTGCTCATAGAGTGATTTTATGTTTGTTGGTTGCTAACACAAATATACAACTTAATCCTTTGCTTTCCAAATGATTGAGCGGTTAAAATCACTCTTTTTTTGTTTTAGTATGAATAATTCAGGCTAAAAGTCAGATGGACAGGCAGAGTTTCGTCCGAACCCTTGTTCCGCGCTTCACATCATTCCGTAATGTCTTGCCCGACACCAAAACATATACTCAAACCATAGAGGCTTTATCGACAGACGAAGTGAGAAACAAGCTCATCATAGAGGATGTGAAAACTGTAATTGAAGAAAGACGAACTCCAATCATCCTTACAAACTTGACATCCCATGTGAGAATCCTCACGGGACTGTTGCAGCCTCATGCAATGCATGTGGTAAGTCTTGTAGGTGCAGACTCTGTGAAAGAGAAGAGGATAGCAATGGAAAAATTAACAACAGTTCCCTCTTCTGAATCTTTAGTCATTGTTGCCACAGGCAAATACATCGGTGAAGGCTTTGACTATCCCAGACTTGACACGCTGTTTCTTGCGCTACCCATTTCATGGAAAGGGAATATAGCCCAATATGCAGGCAGACTGCACCGTGATTATGAGGGAAAGAATGAGGTTCGCATCTATGACTATGTTGACATACGCATTCCCATCTGTGATTCCATGTATCGAAAGCGATTGAGAGGGTACGCATCTGTGGGTTATAGTGTCACGAAGCCAACAGGAGGAAGCAGCGTGTCAAAGCCGGAATTGATTTATGATGGACATACTTTTTCCGAACCATTCCATCAAGACCTGCTTGCTACCAAACAAAGCATAGTCATATCCTGTCAGAAGATAAAGTTCAAATACGCACCTCGATTATTATATCTTTTACGAGACCTTATGACCAATGGTATTGAAGTTGTTGTCTGGGTCAAGGAACAAGGTGATAGCGATCAAGAATTAGTAGCGTATGGCATAGACGTCCAGTACGACGAAACCCTGTCAGTGCAATGTGCGATAATTGATAAATCCAAAGTTTGGTACGGCAGCATCAACTTCTTTGGTTACAACACAGAAGAGAACAACGTGATACGAATCGCCGACTCATTCATAGCCAATGAATTGCTGGATGTTATATATGGGCGGTGTTAATGAATGTAAACTACAAATAGTGGAGGTATAATACACTCAATTATCGATTTCGATTCGTACAAAGGGGAAACAATGACCTAAACAATCGATGGGAAATATATGGTATCAAAACAGCCACTTTCTCTATATATAAGCACTGACACACAAATAGTAAGTGTTATGTTTAGGTTCAAGCGTGGAAATACTATTAGAACCTAAACCTGTTTTTGATGCATACAGGACACCGATTATATAACAGACCTCCTTCTGGTCACTGGTAAAGGAACGTTTGGGTATGCACTCGAGCGCATTTGAGTTCAAAGTCAGAAATAGAGACATTTACGAAGGGGTAGGAAGTTATTCCTCCACCAATGCAGACTTCATAATGTTCTTCCAATACGTGAACAGGTACGATTATATAGCCTATGTTCCATATGGACCCGAAATCGAGCCATCTTGGTTCAGAAATTAGATATTCTAGCGGATAGTCGGCCACCTTTGTTAGACATGCAAAGATATCAATATTTCTTTCTCATACTATCACGTAACAAATCGAAATAAATCCAACAATCATTTTGTTACCCTATTGTCCATTTCATTAGTTTTAACTATCTTTGTTCATAGATAAAAACGATTGAAAATGAACAGAAAAGGAGAAGATGGCTCAATCAAGGAACCGATAAAATTACGGTTCAAGCAGCTCAAAGATGGCAACCAGTCCATCTACCTTGACTGCTATGTAAATGGCATAAGGGAATACAAGTTCCTGAACC
>JAQXKS010000006.1 GCA_029010575.1 Bacteroidales bacterium
ACAAGGTCAAAGATATGAGAGAGAGCCACAGGGGTATTCAAATCATCGCATAGTGCATCCATTATTGAACAGACATCACTCTCTATCTCAGGATTAAGGGTATCTCCACCATTGCCCTTGAGATTCTTGTAATCCTTCATCGCCTGCAGAATCCTCTTAAGTCCCTTTTCTGATGCCTGCAGAGCTTCATTACTGAAATCCAAGGTACTGCGATAGTGAGCCTGAAGAATAAAGAACCTGACAGTCATGGGTGAATACGGCTGTGCCAACAAGGGATGTGTCCCGTTGAAGAGTTCATTAAGGGTAATAAAGTTATTAAGGGACTTGCCCATCTTCTGTCCGTTTATGGTAATCAGATTATTGTGCATCCAATATCTGACACCCTGACATCCCCTTGATGCAGTATTCTGGGCAAGCTCACACTCATGATGAGGGAACTGAAGGTCAAGTCCGCCTCCATGAATATCAAATGTCTCGCCGAGATACTTTTCACTCATTGCCGAACACTCAAGATGCCACCCAGGGAAACCGTCACTCCATGGTGAGGGCCACCTCATGATATGCTCAGGAGAGGCCTTTTTCCAAAGTGCAAAATCAAGGGGAGATCTTTTATCCTGAGTTCCATCCAGAGCACGGGTATTGGCAAGCATATCATCAATATTCCTGCCGGAGAGGACTCCGTAATGATACTTTTCGTTATAAGACCTTACATCGAAATAGACAGATCCGTTGCTTTCATACGCAAAACCGGCATCAATAATCTTCTTGATAACATCTATCTGTTCAATAATATGGCCAGATGCCCTGGGCTCGATATCGGGAGGCAGTGTATTCAGTTTACGAACTGCATCATGGAAGGCAATCGTATAAGTCTGGACAATCTCCATGGGCTCAAGAGACTCCAGCTTAGCCTTCTTTGCAATCTTATCATCACCCTCATCCGAATCATGTTCGAGGTGTCCTACATCGGTAATATTCCTTACATAACGGACCTTGTAACCCAGATATCTGAAGAGTCTGACCAAAACATCATAGGTGATGGCAGGTCTGGCGTGTCCCAGATGAGGTTCCCCATAGACTGTAGGACCACAAACATACAATCCCACCATTTTGGGGTGTACAGGTTTAAACAATTCTTTCCTTCTGCTTAAGGTATTATAAATCTGATAATCTCTCATAATATTCTGATAAAACATACAAAGATAAGAATTATCTCCTATCACCCCCAAAATAAGTGGAATTAGTTATTCAATGGTTATCTTCGAAGCGAGAACTTCATAGAAAAGCCTCTCTTGACCATCCTGATTCTTGTATTTTACTGTTCTCATCTTTCCAACTACATATAGGCACATCCCCTTCCTGATTTTTTCAAAATCGGGCATATCCCTATTCTTCCAGGCAGATACACTGTGCCAAGTAGTCTCCTCCCTGATGTTTCCCATATGGTCCTTGATAGTTTCATTGGTAGCAATGCTGAATCTGGCAACATAAGACTCCCCCACTCTCGAGATCCGGGCATCCTGCCCCACTCGACCTCTCAACTCAATTCGATTTAAAGATCTGTCCATAACTACTATAATTAATTCAATGCAAAGGAAGGAAATAAAAATAGTACCACCCGTATTTTACACACATATACACGTTTAAATATCTTTTTACCAAATAGGTAGTGAGAATGAGATAGGTGAATATTCCTGCATACCTTTGAAACAAAAATTAAGAATGAAAAGATGTCCGGTGTGCAGCAAGGAATTTAACGGGAGAAGCGACAAAAAATTCTGCTGCGACGAATGCAGAACATACTACCACAACACTAAAAAGAGGTCATCCGGAAGCCAAAAGATGGCTCCGGATGACATATTCACCAATACGACTGCCACCTCTGGGTGGGAAGTCATTTACTATATGGTAAAGGAGTAATTACCTTAAAGGGGGGCTCTACTCTACCGTAACTGATTTAGCAAGATTTCTGGGCTGGTCAACATCCCTGCCTTTAGCAATGGCAATGTGGTATGCCAGCAACTGGAGAGGAATGGTCGAAAGAAGAGGTACGAAGATTTCATCAGTATCAGGAATTTCAAATGACCAGTCTGATATATTCTTCACATCCACATCCCCTTCAGTAACGATGGAGATTACCCTTCCCTTACGTGCTTTAACCTCTTCAATATTACTTACGACTTTTTCGTAACGTCCTTTCTTGGTAGCAATTGCAACCACAGGAAGCTCATCGTCTATCAACGCGATAGGACCGTGTTTCATTTCAGCTGCAGGATAGCCCTCAGCGTGTATATAGGAAATTTCCTTGAGTTTTAGAGCGCCTTCAAGAGCCACGGGATAGTTATATGCCCGGCCAAGGTAGATAAAATTGTGCGCATATGTGAAGACTTTGGCTATCTGTGATATCTTCGCATCGTGTTCAAGAATCCTTTCAATCTTGTCAGGTATTCTCTGAAGTTCTGCAATCAGTTCCGCAAATCTCTCCTGGGGAATGGTACCTTTTTCCTGTGCCAATGAGAGAGCCAGCAGGGTAAGAGTAGATACCTGAGAGGTGAAAGCCTTTGTCGATGCGACTCCAATTTCAGGACCGGCATGAGTATAACAGCCTGAATCGGTTTCACGGGGAATAGACGATCCCACTACGTTGCATATTCCGAAAAGAAAGGCACCATGCTCCTTGGCAAGCTTGATTGCCGCCAGAGTATCTGCCGTTTCACCCGACTGTGAAATGGCAATCACCACATCATCCGGGTAGATAACAGGGTTTCTGTATCTGAATTCAGAGGCATATTCCACCTCAACAGGGATACGTGCAAGCTCTTCGATAAGATACTTTCCGATCAGTCCTGCATGCCAAGATGTACCGCAAGCACAGATGATTATACGCCTTGCATTCAGGAAACGTTCCCTATTGTCAATGATTCCGGAGAGCTTAACCTGATTGAATTCGGTATTAACACGGCCTTGCATGGATATTCTGAGAGTATCGGGCTGTTCATAAATCTCCTTCAGCATGAAGTGCGGGAATCCACCCTTTTCGATAGCATCCAGATTGAGTGCAAGCTGCTTGACAACAGGGGTAACTGCGACCTTTGAAAGGTCTGTGATCCTTACAGCCTTGCCTCTTTCCAGGAACACCACCTGCTCCTCATCTATGTAGATAACCTGCTTTGTATATTCGACAATTGGAGTTGCATCCGAACCAAGAAAAAATTCATCATCACCCAGACCTACGATAAGGGGGCTGCCCTTCCTTGCGGCTATCAGAACATTGGGATTATTCTTATCAATCACCACAATTGCATAGGCACCTATAACACTCTGTAGTGCCAGCGGAACAGCCTCTTCGAGAGATATATTGTGAGAATCCATCATAAACTGTATAAGCTGAATGAGTACTTCGGTATCAGTATCACTATGAAAATGGTATCCCCTGTTGATTAGCTCAGCCTTGAGGGTTTTATAGTTCTCGATAATTCCGTTGTGTATAAGAGCAAGATTCTTATGCTCAGAAAAGTGAGGATGAGCATTTACATCATTGGGTTCTCCGTGTGTTGCCCATCTGGTGTGGGCAATACCAACGGTACCTGAAGTATCCTTATCGGCAATAAGGGCTTCAAGTGCGCTGACCTTTCCTTTTGATTTGTAGATGGAAAGGTTGTTATTGTCATTAATGAGGGCGATACCGGCACTGTCATAGCCTCGGTATTCCAATCTGTGCAAGCCCTTGATAAGAATGGGTGCAGCCTGCTTGCTACCCAAATACGCTACTATTCCACACATAGTTATAATATTATTAAGTTTAGAATTTTCCTCTTCAATTTACAAAGATATTCAAATCTGTTTATATTTGCTAAAAAATAAAGTTCATGATAAGAAAAATAGCAACCATTATACTGAAAGCCATCGTTGTACTCATCTCAGTGATAATCACCGCAATTACACTGACGGGTATCTCCCCTGTCTACTCCTTCAGCGCACCCAAACCATTCTCAGGAGATAGAATCTATAATCCTTATTCAGACTACGATCCGGCTATTGGATGGAAACGGTGTGTCCTTCACACCCACACAAAGGTTGACAAAGGGATAAACGAATGTCCATACTATCCTGCAACAGTGCTGTCAGACTACCGTGAACTAGGATACGAAATCGTTGGTTTCTCGAACCATAATGCACTTACCACCCATCCGGAAGATCCTCTTCTGCAGATAAATGAGTATGAACACGGCTACAATATACTGAAATACCATAAGCTTGTTATCGGTGCTCAAGAGGTGTTACCCTTCGACCAGCTGCTTCCTATACTCACATCACAGAAACAGTTCATGATAGACATGCTTGCAAAGAAAGGATGCGATATCATCGCATTCAACCATCCCGACAGGACACTCGGAATGCTGCCTGGAACACTAACCAAAGTTACAGGCTACAGACTCATAGAGGGTCAGAGCAATGATAATACGACACTGCACTACTGGGACGAGGCACTCAGTTCAGGAATATATGTCCACAATCTTATCAATGATGATAACCATAACTCCAAAGACTCATGGAGCATGGCCAGAAGGTCTTCATTCCTGAACACCCCTACTCCTTACTATAAAGATATAAAAAAGTGTCTCATAGATGGAAACTTTTATACAATGAGCACACCTGACTTCGGTGAGGGAGACCACAAGACAAAGGTCCGGGAGAACAAGAGGGTTCCGAAAGTAATAGGAATCGGAGCAGATAACGACACTCTCCACATCAAGTTCGACAGGGCGGCAGATTCTATAGTCGCAATAACACAGCAAGGAAGGAGAGTGGCACGAAGCACATGCTCCAATACCCTCTACCACATCATGGCACCTGATGAACCCTACATAAGATTCACTGCATATTTTCCCGAGCAGACAGTAATCTATTCGAATGCCTTCGCAAGATGTTCAGACGGGAACAACCCTTACACGGAAAAGGAGCACCCTGTAAACATTCCACTGACAATACTATACAATCTTATGCTTCTAGCTATCGCTGTGCTGGTCATCTATCTAAACATCAGAATATTCAAATAATATCAAAAAAAAGGTCGGTAAATTGTTCTATAATTTACCGACCCAAATAATATTGTTTATAAAATGCTACCAGATGTTAAGCGGACGGCCTGCCATAAGTGAGCGGGCAGCTGTCTTTACCTCTTCAATAACAGCTTCATTATCTATATTGCTGAGAACCTTGTCAACGAGTTCGACGATAGTTTCCATATCTTTTTCAACAAGACCTCTTGAGGTAACTGCAGGGGTACCTACGCGGATACCTGATGTTGTAAAAGGTGTACGGCTATCGAAAGGAACCATATTCTTGTTTAGGGTGATATCTGCCCTTACGAGAGTCTTTTCAGCAAGTTTTCCGGTAAGTTCAGGAAACTTAGAGCGAAGGTCGATCAACATTACATGATTGTCTGTACCGTTAGAAACAATCTTATAACCCCTATCCATGAAAGCTTTTGCCATTGCAGCAGCATTCTTCTTGACCTGAAGCTGATATTCCTTGAACTCAGGCTGGAGAGCTTCATAGAAAGCGACAGCTTTAGCTGCAATACAGTGTTCCAGAGGACCACCCTGGATTCCTGGGAATACAGCCGAGTTGATGATTGCTGACATCTTCTTGATTTCACCCTTAGGAGTCTTGAGTCCCCAAGGATTATCGAAGTCCTTACCAATGAGGATGATACCTCCTCTGGGACCACGAAGGGTCTTGTGTGTGGTAGAGGTAACGATATGAGCATACTTAACAGGATTATCGAGGAGACCTGCCGCAATAAGACCTGCAGGGTGAGCCATATCTACCATGAAGATGGCACCTACTTTGTCTGCGATTGATCTCATTCGAGCCCAATCCCATTCACGAGAGTATGCAGAGGCACCACCTACGATAAGCTTGGGTTTGCACTCGAGAGCGATTCTTTCCATTTCATCGTAGTCAACGAGTCCGGTCTCTTCGTTAAGCTTGTAAGCAACGGGATGATAAACCATACCAGACATATTGACGGGAGAACCATGTGTGAGGTGTCCACCATGAGCCAAATCAAGACCCATAAATGTATCTCCAGGTTTCAGACAAGCCTGAAATACAGCCATATTAGCCTGAGCACCAGAGTGAGGTTGAACATTAGCGTATTCTGCACCGAAGAGCTCTTTAAGTCTGTCGATTGCAAGCTGTTCAACCTGGTCTACCACTTCACATCCGCCATAGTAGCGTGCTCCGGGATAGCCCTCAGCATATTTGTTTGTAAGGCAAGAACCCAAAGCCTCCATTACATTGTCCGAAACAAAGTTCTCAGAGGCAATCAGTTCGATACCATGAAGCTGACGGTTTTCCTCTTTTTTGATAAGTTCTGCTATTTGTAAATCTTTTTTCATATTTTTTGATATTGTCAATTCGGTGAATAACTTTGCGAAGTTACAAAAAATAATCACTAAACAATCAAATGTTCAGAAAATTATTAAACAATGAGTTGGGAAGACCCGCACTTGACGAGTATAAAGAGTTGGAAAAGCGTCCTATAACTATAGTATTGGACAACATCAGGAGCCGACACAATATAGGCTCCGCTTTCAGAACTGCAGATGCCTTCAGAATAGAGAGGATTATCCTTTGTGGAATCTCCTCCACTGAACCAGCCGCACAAGTGCACAAATCAGCTCTGGGTGCAGAATTTTCCGTAGAGTGGAGATACTTCGAGAAGACAACAGATGCAGTGGCTCACCTGAAAGAGCAGGGATATACCATACTCAGCGTGGAACAAGCTGAAGATTCTGTCACCCTTGACAGCTTTATATCCCGAAAAAGGGAGATACATGACGAAAAATACGCCGTAATACTCGGTAATGAAGTACACGGCGTAGACCAGAATGCAGTGAACATGAGCGATTGGGTTATTGAGATCCCCCAATATGGCACCAAACACTCCCTGAATGTTTCAGTGGCACTGGGGATAGTACTCTATAACATCGCTTCGCTATTCCCGATCAAGGATTCATAAGATCCGTATTCACAAATCTGAGAATATCATATATTGATTCCACTGCTGCCGCTGCAGGGCCACAAGGGTCCAGCAGTTTAGACTTGTTATATGCGTTGATGGCCTCTCCCCACATTTCCATCCTTCTATAGATTCCTCCGAGAAGGAACCACGCAGATGAATTGTCAGGTTCTTTTGCGAGAAGAGCCTGTAAATCCTCCCGAGCCTTGTCGAGATGTCCTTGAGCGATCAAACGCTCGATTTCAGTAATTTTCTGATTGCCCATTGATATATATTTAAACTAATCCACTGAATCCCATAAATGCCATCGCCAGAATACCGGCCGTAATCAAAGCGATAGGAATACCTTTGAACGATGCAGGAACGCCTACTATTTCGAGTTGCTCCCTTATACCGGCAAAAATCACCATTGCCAGACCGAAACCAAAGGCACTTGCAAGCGCATAGACCACTGACTCTCCCATATTCAAAATATGAGCTTCAGAGCCGAATGTAAACTCCTTTGTGACCACCATAATAGCAACGCCCAAAACAGCACAGTTGGTAGTAATTAGAGGAAGGAAAATTCCCAGAGCCTGATAAAGAGCAGGCGAAATCTTTTTCAAAACAATCTCTACCATCTGGACCAAAGCTGCAATAACGAGAATGAAAGAGATGGTCTGCATATACTCTATTCCAAGAGGAACAAGCACATAATGCTGGAGAAGGTATGTAACCATGGTAGAAAGCGCCATCACGAACATAACAGCTGCCGACATGCCCAGAGCCGTACTCACTTTATTAGAGACTCCCAAGAAGGGGCATATCCCCAAAAACTGTGAAAGCAGTATATTGTTTACAAAGACTGCTGATATTATTATAATAAGGATTTCCATACTATTTCATTCTTTCTGTTATCTTTCTGAAAATTACCATCAGGTAACCGAGGACTATAAAAGCACCCGGTGCAAGAACAAAAGCCAACGCACCATCACCGTTAAAGATCTTCATATCGAAAATCGAGAGATTCCCGAGCAGTTCTCTGACAAGCCCTATGACTGTAAGTGAAAGGGTAAATCCCAGACCGATACCAATACCGTCAAGAGCCGAATCGAGGGCGTTGTTCTTGTTTGCAAAAGCCTCAGCACGTCCCAACACGATACAGTTCACTACAATCAGAGGAATAAAGAGACCCAATGTTTCATACAACGAAGGTAGGAAAGCCTGCATAAGAAGCTGAAGCAGTGTTACAAACGATGCAATAATAACAATGTAGGAAGGTATCCTCACCTTAGCCGGAATAAGACCGGCTACCAAAGAAATGACCACATTTGAAAGGATCAGGACAAAAGTGGTGGCAAGTCCCATTCCCATACCATTAATGGCAGAAGTGGTAGTTCCAAGAGTTGGACACATACCCAATACAAGGACAAATGTAGGATTCTCCTTGATAATTCCTTTTGTTATAATAGACAATCTGCTCATTTTTCGGATTGATTTTGGTTAGACTTTATATTTTGGAAAGCCCTGTATGCTTTGGAAAGGGCATCGGCATAAGCTCTCGATGTAATGGTAGATGCTGTTATCGCATCAATATCACCGCCATCCTTCTTAACAGAGAGTCGGAAGGAAGCCGGATTCTTTCCTACGAACTGTCCGTAAAATTTCTGTTCGGCCATTTTTGAGCCCAGCCCCGGAGTCTCAGAGTGGGAAATGACAGAAGTCCCAGTTATATTTCCGTCAGGATCGAAACCGACCATAAGCTTTATGGTTCCACCGAAACCTTTAGAAGTAGAGACCTCAACAGCATATCCGACAGGATTATCGCCTTGCTTTGCAGGATATACAGCCAAAGACTCACCTTCAAGAGAGAGTGTCATCCTATCCGAAGCCGGACGGTTATCAAAAGCCGGCACCACCGCAGAGATTGCCAGTTCCGTCTTGGCAATTGCAGCCTGTGCGATAGCATCAGCCGTTAGTATATTCACGGCACCCAAAAGAGCCGCACACACGATTGTAACAACACCCAGACAGAGGGTCATATTGAGAAATGTGGATTGTTTGGCCATAGCTACCTCCTTCCAAACCTTTTAGGTTTGACATATTTATTCAACAATGGAACAAAAGAGTTCATAATAAGGATAGCGAAGGATATCCCTTCAGGATAGGAACCGAAATAACGAATCATTACAGTTATAAAGCCGATCCCGACACCATATATCACCATTCCCCTGGTACTCATAGGAGAGGTAACATAATCGGTCGCCATAAAGATGGAGCCGATGAGAACACCTCCTGTAAGAATATTGAATGCAGGATCTGTAAACTGCATAGGATCACAAAGAGAGAAAATACCTGAGACCACTGCAATGGTCACAAGAATTGAGAGAGTGATATGGGGTCTTATGACTCTTCTGACAAGAAGGTAGATGAATCCCAAAATAAGGGCAATTGCAGAAACTTCACCGACAGAACCTCCGGTCTTGAAAAAGAGCATCTGCATATATGACAAGTTCGGATTCTGTGCCTGAATCTGCTCCAGAGTCATACCTGAAGAGAGTCCCTCCTTTATAAGAGAGAGGGGTGTGGCACCCGATGCAGCATCTACTCCATCCCTGAACCACGAATCAGGAATTGACCAGTCTGTCATAATCGCAGGGAAGGAAATCAGAAGGAATACCCTGCCGACCAGAGCCGGATTGAAAATATTGTGCCCCAGACCACCGAAAGACATCTTCGCCACTCCGATAGCCACGACAGAGCCTATCAGCATTATCCACCAGGGAGCGCTGGGGGGCAGATTCAAGGCAAGAAGGACACCTGTAACAGCGGCCGAAAGGTCATTGATGGTAGGCTTAACCTTCATCAGGTATTTTTGGATGACATACTCGACAGAGACACATGCTAAAGCTCCGACAAGAACAAGTTCGATAGCCGATACTCCGAAGAAGTAAAGCGAGACCACAAGCGAAGGAGAGAGGGCGATCAACACATCTCTCATAATCTTACGGGTACTCTCATTCCCGTGAATGTGGGGAGCCGGTGAAACCAGTAGTTTTCTCATATTTCCTATATTTTATTATTTCGGCCTGCTTCTTAAAATTTTCAACACATCAGCCTTGGATATTCTGATATAATCCAGCAGAGGAATATTTGCCGGACAGGTATACATACAGCATCCACATTCGATACAGTCATATACCCTCTCCCTCTCCAGATCTGCATATCTGCCGGCGCGGGCGAGTTTGTTTAGAAGGAAAGGTTCCAGTCCCATAGGACAGGCAGCAGCGCACTTTGCACATCTGATACACTCTCCCTCCTCTTTTCGCAAAGTCTGTTCACTGGTGAGTACCAGCAGCGAGGAGGTGCTCTTGACGGTAGCGGCAGATATATTTGAGACAGCCTTGCCCATCATCGGACCTCCGCTTATGAGCTTTGCAGCATCCTTGGGAAGCCGTCCAACAGAGTTGAGCAGAGCATCAATAGGTGTTCCTACCCTCAGAAGGAAATTTCTCTGCTGCTCAGTGCAATCACCTGTCACAGTGACCACACCCTCGAAAAGGGGTTTGTTCTTCTGGACAGCCTCATAAACAGCCAGGGCAGTAGCACAGTTCTGTACCACTACACCCGTATCAATAGGAAGTCCCATAGAGGGGACCTTTCTTCCTGTAATGGCATCGATCAGCTGCTTTTCACCACCCTGTGGATATTTTTTCTTTAGCGGTACCACTTTAATTTCGGGGTATGAAGCCGAGAAGGATTTCATGACATCTATTGCCTTTGGTTTATTGACCTCTATACCTATATATCCCTCTGAAACTCCAAGGGCCTTCATCATAATTCGTGCACCTATAAGGATTTCTTCAGGTCTTTCAACCATAATCCTATAGTCGGATGTGATATAAGGCTCGCACTCGACTCCGTTGATAATCAGAATCTCTGCCTTTTTACCCGGTGGCGGGGAAAGTTTTACATGTGTGGGGAATGAGGCCCCGCCCATTCCGATAACACCGCAATCTGCAATCCTCTTGAGAATCTCCTGAGGAGTGAATTTGATATCCCTGACAATCTCTTCAGACCTATCGATACTCTCGTCCCATTGATCACCCTCTACATCAATTATGATATGCATCACCGGATTGCCGGCAATATCTTGATATGGTTCGATAGCAGACACAGTACCGGAAACCGAAGAGTGGATATTGGCAGAGATAAATCCAGAAGAGGTGGCTATCAGCTGACCGGTCAATACCTTGTCACCCTTCTGAACAATAGGAGTTGCAGGCGCTCCTATATGTTGGGACATAGATATATAAGCCTTGGATAGAACAGGGAAACGTTCAATTGCCGACTCGGCAGATATCTTTTTGTCATGAGGGTGGATACCACCCATTGAAAATGTCTTTTTCATATCCCTGGTTTTATTCGTTATTCTGTTGAGGAACTTTGACCGGGAAATTCACGGCCCAGATGGCATTCGTAGGACACTCATCCACGCACTTGCGGCAAAGTCTGCACTTGTTGAAGTCAATATAAGAGAGGTTGTCCTGCACTGTAATTGCACCGAAAGGACATACCTTTTCGCATTTTCGGCAGCCGATACATGCAACTGCACACGCCTTACGAGCCGTTGCACCTTTCTCCTGATTTACACAACTGACAAATACCCTGCGGTTCTTGGGCCCTTTGTTGCGAAGTTCAATTACAGATTTGGGACAGGCCTTCACACACGCCCCGCAGGCGGTACATTTATCTTGGTCCACCTCCGGCAGACCGCTTCTCTTGTTGATCTTGATAGCTCCGAACTTACAGGCCCTTTCACAATCTCCGCCTCCAAGGCAGCCCCACTTGCACCCTGTCTGGCCTGAATAAAGCGAAGAGATTATTCTGCATGATGGCGATCCATTGTAGATATTGGTAGTAGGACGGTTATCACATGTACCATGACATCTGACAACAGCCACCATTGGAGCCTTCTCCTGTAACACAACACCTAAATTGGATGCAACTTTGGACATAACAACATTTCCGCCCACAGGACAGAATTTGCCATCGAGATTACCCGACTTGACACAAGCCTCCGCAAAAGCACGGCAACCGGCAAAGCCACAGCCACCACAGTTCGCCCCAGGCATTACAGATTCGATAATGTCAATTCGTGGGTCCTCTTCCACCTTGAATTTATTGGCAACAACGAACAGAACAATTGCCAAAAACAGTCCCAGCCCACCCAGAACAAGGATTGTGTATAAAAAAGCAGCTGTCATCTTACTGAAGTTTTTCTACTTTAAAAACAAATTTGGAATTAGTTTTATCCCTGAATATGAAGAGAATAAGAAGATATACAGCCAAAGCGGCCAATACAATGCCCCCTACAACAACCTCACTAGGGATAACAGAAGACAAAAGTAGTAATAAAATTGTTAAAATTGACAACGGAATTACATAAGCAAGGAGCACAGCCCTCAACCCCATAGAACGGGCCATGACGACATTGACCCTCTCCCCGATGCTGAAACCGGCCTGAGGAAGCGCCCTGACGATTCTGGTCTTACTCTCTGAAGAGCCGCATATACCCTTTGCATGGCAGCCTGCACAGGCTGACTCAGGACGGATTTCCACATCAATCCACCCTTTATCAATACCCACAATAACGCCCTGATGACAATAGTTATCTTTTGAATTCATACTTTAGATTCTCCCATTTGTCAAGCCTGCCGTAAACCTTGCCTACCCTTATTGCAGATTCAAACAGCAGAGGGACTCTGTTCAGATCGTCAGAGACCCATATAATCATCTCCGTATCACCTTTAAAGACCTCTCCGGCTATCACCTTGGCTGCAAACTTCATAGCCTTGAACTTTCCCTTGGTGGGAACCTCCACCTCCTCCCTGCCTATAAATCTGAAATAGACATCAAAGAGCTCTTCATCGATAGTAAATTTAACAGGATAGTTCACCCCCTTCTCCAAAGCATCGAAATCGATATTCCTCGAGTAATAGAAGAGCGTGACAATATCGAAGGTATTACAATCTCCCACAAGAGCTGTATCGACCCTGCGGGAGGGATATGAGACCCTTGCATTGATCACCCCTTCATCATAATTCCAATAGTGGTGATTAGTAATCTTGTAGCCACCCTCATTGATATCCCTGTGAAAGTAGGAGGGCGAGATTGTATCTCCGAAAAAACGGGATTCAAAGAGATCTCTCACCTTGAAGAAATGATCCCAAAAACGATAAGTGGCACCATAAACTCTGGAGTGATATAGAGGACGACCATCTTTCTCACCACCATTGAGCAGTTCGGCCTTTGCGGTACCCACATCCATTCTTATTCCAAGCCACTTATAATGAATGATATACTCAAGTTTTTCACCTGGACGGAACGCAGATGTTCCCTCAAGCTCCGGATGTATGGGCAAAGACTGGGCGGAGACAGAAGCCGCACAAGCCAGTCCGAACACAAACGCTATTACAGCAAACTTGATAAACCTAAAAGTCATTATTGTATTCCGAATCGTCAAAACTATTCATACTTGACTGATACTGCATACTTGAGCCATCTGCAGATTCGAAAAAATCCCCATCATTGATATCTACGAAACGGGCTTCAGATGCCTTGAACCTCATCTGCACGACATCGGTGGAACCGTTTCTGTGCTTGGCTATGATAATCTCTGATTTACCCTGAATATCTCCCTCCTCTTCAATACCATAATACTCCGGTCTGTGAATGAACATTACTATATCAGCATCCTGTTCAATTGCACCGGATTCTCGCAAGTCACTCAACTGGGGACGTCTGTTGCCTCCTCTGGTCTCCACTGCACGGCTCAGCTGAGAAAGAGCGATAATGGGGATATCAAGCTCTTTTGCAATAGCCTTTAGTGAGCGAGATATATTGGAAACCTCCTGTTCGCGCATTCCCCTGAGTTCAGGAGGACCTGTAAGTAGCTGAAGGTAATCTATCACAATGAGCTTAACACCTGCAGTCCTGACAAGCCTGCGTGCCTTGGATCTGAACTCGTAGATAGATAGGGATGGTGTATCGTCAATATACAAAGGCGAGTTGGAGAGATCCTTTATCTTCTCGTTAAGTTGTACCAACTCAAATTCTGCAAGTTTCTTACCACCCCTGATCTTTTCAGAAGATAGACCGGTCTCTGAGACGAGCAGACGCTTTACCAGCTGTTTTGAAGACATTTCCAAAGAAAAAAAGGCAACAGGAATGTGGTGGTCCACAGCCATATTTCTGGCCATAGTAAGAACAAATGCTGTCTTACCCATGGCAGGACGAGCTGCAATAATGATAAGGTCAGAGGCCTGCCACCCAAGGGTTACCTTATCAAGTCCGGTGAATCCGGATGCCACACCGCTCAGACCGTCTCCTCTGGTCTGGTTTATCTCAATATCATTAATGGCATCCTTGATAACATCGCTAATCTGTCTGGTTTCCCTCTTCATGTTCCTCTCGGCAAGAGTAAAAAGCTTCTGCTGTGATGCATCGAGCAGATCATCGACAGGAACCGCATCATCAAATGAATCCTTCTGAATCTGGGCAGATATGGTAATCAGTTCTCGCTGAATATACTTCTGCAGCAGAATCTTGGAATGGTAATCAATATTGGCGGCAGTACCCACATTAGAAGTAAGCTGGCTCAGATAATAGAGTCCGCCAACCTCTTCCAACGCATGGTTCTTTTTCAACTCCTCAGAAACGGTCAGGATATCAATCGGATTGTGATTAGACGCCAAAGAACTAATTGCACTGAAAATCTTCTTATTGGCATCTTTATAGAAACAGTCGGCATTCAATGAATCAAGAGCTTCGGGGGCCACATTGGGTTCAATCATCAGCGCACCCAACACAGCCTCCTCAACATCAATTGCCTGAGGGGGGACCTTTCCGATATCAACGCCTATAGCACTGATAGATACATCGGTTTTATTGAATTTTGTGTTTTTAGCCATAAGCAACCGCTTCAAAAAAAGCCTCCTTCCCCATATTCGCAAAGGAATATTGGGTCAGAGGCCTTTATGTTTACAAAAGATTACTCGTTGTCGAAATCAGGACTCACAAGAATCCTTCCGCAATACTCGCACACTATGATCTTCTTGTTCATAGCGATATCGAGCTGTCTCTGTGGAGGAATCTTGTTAAAGCAACCTCCACACGCATCCCTCTGGACAGTTACTACAGCCAGACCGTTATGTGTATTGCTTCTTACCATTTCGTAAGCAGCAAGAGTTCTTGCATCGAGGCTTGCCTTAAGCTTGGTAATCTCCTCAACAAGGAGAGATTCTTCTTTACATGTCTCATTAGTAATCGCCTCACATTCAGTCTTTTTTGCCTCAAGGTCAAGAGTTCTCTGTTTGAGACTCTCTTCAGCATTCTTGAGAGCTACCTTCAATTCAGAGATATGTTTATTCTTCTCAATGATCTTTTTGGTAGCAAGTTCAAGTTCAAGCTGCTGGTACTCGATCTCCCTGGAAATGGAGACATACTCCCTGCTATTCTTGACATTTTTCTGCTGTTCCTGATATTTTTCAATGGCAGCCTTGCAGTTATCAGAATCAATCTTTCTCTGCATCACGAACTTCTCAGATTCATTGATTTCATCTTTTATTTTGGAAGCTCTGGTCTTGAGACCTTCGATTTCATCTTCAAGATCTGAAATCTCATCGGGAAGTTCTCCCAACAAGAGATGGATTTCATCTATTTTAGAGTCTTTCTGCTGAATCAGGTAGAGGGTATGAAGCTTTTGCTCCATAGTAGCCTCAGATTCATTCATACTCTTGGAAAGAGACATAAAAGTTTCCCTGCAGTCTACAGGAGTCTCTTCTACAGTCTTATGAATATTTGTCGCCATATATTGTAATTAATAATAATAAACAGGATTATGGATTTGCTCTCCAATTAAGATGGCAAAGTTAGGAAATTTTTTCTTAACAACCTCAACGAATACTTTCATAATCTGAGCTTCCGTCTCAAAATGTCCCGGATCTACAATCAGCAAAGCATCTCCGGTAAAAAAATCGTGATACTTTATATCACCACTTATATAGGCATCGGCCCCCGCTTCTATAGCAGAACCAATGAGAGAGCCTCCGCTGCCGCCACAAAAGGCGACTCTGGAAATCTTCTTTCCGACAGGACGAGAAGTTCTGACATTTTTGACATCAAGACACTGTTTTACATACTTGATAAATTCTTCATCCTTCATCGGATGAGGGAGATTGCCTATAACACCCAACCCCACATGCGGATCCTTGTCAGACTCCAAAATTGAAACATCATGAAGCCCAAGCATCTTTGCAGCAGCACCACTGACTCCATCCGCCACCTTGTCAGAAGCAGTGTGGGTAGAATAAATGACAATCCCTGAACGAATGGCCTCCATTATGCAACGTCCCGTAGGATCATCCTCAGTAACCCTCTTTATCCCCTTGAAGATCAAAGGGTGATGGGTAATGATCAATTTTATTCCCCTGTCTCGGGCTTCGCAGATGAGCTCATAAGTAGGATCAAGACCCACAAGAGCCGAATCCACTAAAATCTCCGGATCACCCACCTGCAGACCGCTATTGTCCCAGCCCTCCTGATTGGAAAGGGGAGCAAATTCCTCTATAGCCTCTATAATCTCTTTAGCAGTTCTCATCAATAATCTGTGCAATGTCATTCAACCTCTCCTGAATACGCCTGAGCCGGAATACTATCTGAGCCTCTCTGGCAGTGCTATCCATAGAATTTTTCATCGTAGATGCAGCCCCTTCAAGAGTCATCCGCCTCTGAGTAACCAGATATTGAATCACCTTCAGGGCATCAATATCACTCTCTGTATACTTCCTGTCACCCCTGGCATTTCTGACAGGCTTGACAAAAGATTTGAAATGGTCAGTCCAGAACCTTACTCTCGAAGTGCTTTCATTGAGCAACTGTGCTACCTCCCCAATGGACCAATATATCTTACCGGGGACATATTCTTTGTACGGCATAACTACAAAAATTAATCAAGTGACTGTCCAGTATTTAGAACGACAGTCAGAAAATCCTCATAATCATTCATATCAAGTTCCGAAATGAAATAGTTCATCGGATCTGAAGGTTCCCCATTAAAGATAACTTGATAATGGAGGTGAGGTGCAAAAGATGTACCTGTATTGCCTACACGACCAATAATTTTACCCGCTTGGACCATCTGCCCGTTTCGTACCAGAATGTCTGAAAGATGTGAATAAGTGGTAACATATCCGTTAAGATGGTCTATCTCTACGACATTCCCCCTATTCCTCTTTGACCTTTCCACTTTGATCACCTTACCTGAGGCAGTAGCCATAACATCTGTCCCGATAGGAGCAATCAAATCCATGCCATCATGAAAAACAAGTTGCTTGTAGAACGGATGGATTTTGCGACCCAGAGAAGCCCCGATATTGGATGGCGAAATATTCGCTATTGGGATAATAGAGGGTATGCCATCCATTGAAAAATCATTGAAACCAAGTACTTCATCCAGCAGAGCCTCACAATAATCAAAGCTGGAAGATACCATCTCTATCCTCTCTTTGGTATGTAGGACAAGAGATGCTCCGAATGTAGTATCTGCCGCATAAGAGGTAATCGAATCATCTGATACTCTGAAAGATATTTCAGGAAACCCAGTATTGAAAATATCCGAATAAATCCTTTCATCTTTAGATTGAAGATCGTTCACCACCTTCTCGAGCAGTTCTACTTTGGAATTCAGATCATCATATTCCCTCTGCATCAGCTCCGTTTCCCTTTGCTTGCGGGTATCTTCACTGCTTGTAACAATTAGAGAGTACAATAAGTATAGAATTAAAGCTACACAGACAGCCTTCAATAGAAACAATGCCACCTTCCTGACATAGTACCAGAAGGAGTGACTGTCTTCTACAAACTCCAACTTCTCTTTGTCATATCTGAGTTTTCCCATATCAGCTTAAAGGAATCTCCGGAGAATCTATGATCGAGTTAAAATCTTCAGCGGCCAAATCCTTGTCATAGTAGTTAAGAGGATTGACCGGCTTGCCCATATAAATCACCTCATAATGCAGGTGTGTACCGGTAGAACGGCCAGTATTGCCCATTTCTCCAATCTGCTGGCCGCGCTTGAGTTTTTGACCCACTGCCACATTGGATTTCCTCAGATGAGCATATCTTGTCACATAACCAAAACCGTGATCTACCGTCACATAGTTGCCAAAGCCGCCCATCTGGAAAGAGACTGCAGTAACCACGCCATCTCCGGTAACATATACGGGTTCTCCGTCCTGACCTGAACGGGGTGCCAAGTCTACGCCATTATGATGTCTCATCCTAGCCTTGGTAATCGGATCACGACGCATGCCGAAACCTGACGTATGTCTTACGTTCTCGAACTTTACGGGTGGAATATTCGGAACACAAGAGACCATCTCCTCAGCTCTGTCTGAAAAGAGGGTAATCTGATCAAACGATTTGGACTGAAGATATGCCTTCTTGGTGAGGACATCAGACTCTATAACCATAGAGGTAACCTTTCCAAAAGGGTCAGTAGCTGTCAGATACGAATATCTGTCCACACCGCCATAACCTGCTTCGCGGACATCCGACGATATGGGCTCCATACCGAATATCAGGCGGTATAGATTATTGTCCCTCATCTCCATGGCATGCAGCTGTCCCCTCACGTTATCCATCCTCCTGACTACAATTTCCATCTTGGACCTCCACTCTTTAGATCTCTTGTCAATCATATACGACTTGGGGTTTTTAATATCATATTTGTCACCGACGAAGAGCATGAGCACGAACATAGCAACCCCCACCAGAACGAACGGAAGAACCGATTTGGTGTAGAGCCAGAACTCTGAGGGAGACTTTACGACATCGTAATTGAGTGTCTCTTTGTTAAATATGTATCTCTTAGTCCTTTTCATTAACGGGCAAAAGTAATTATTTCTCTGATATTTACAAAAAAAGATGCAAAATAGATTAAAGCCTTTCCGTTTTTATCAAACTCAAGGGAGAGGGTACAAGAGTTCGTTCTGTTCAAGGTCGCCTTCCACCACATATCGAAAACAACAGAATCGGTTGGATACTCCAGACCTGTACTCTTGATTCTCAAATTCCTGTCAAAAGCAAAAAGGGAGACAGGAATACCTGCACACACATTGAATGAAGCAGAACCATGCAGAGGGAAGAAAGTCCCCTCGTCAGTCACAAGAGCAATTCTTCCGGTGTAACCCATATCCAACAGAACCTTGTTAAAATCTGCCAGAAGAGATATATTTGCTAAAGTATGGTCCTCCCTCTTCCCTGTAGCTCCATAAACAGTAATAAAGAAATTCGGATCAGGAGCAGACTCGACAATCAGGGAACATACAAACCTGAAACACTTGGAGAGATCATTGGTCTGCTGCTCAGAGATATGGATAACCCTATCGGAGAATTTTTCCCGCATAAGCGCAGAGATGGAATCCAGATCTCCAACAATATAGTCAGGCTCCCTAAATGGAAAAAGATTCTCCACTGCCCCGTCACAACACACAACCATGTCTGAAGCCAAGAGCCCTGTGAGAACCTGCTCGTTTACAGGGAAAGCTCCGTTACAGAGAATCGCACACTCTTTCCAACCCTTTTTCATAAACATATTGTTCTATTCAAAACGTGCTCCTTCGCCCCTGAATCCCAGAAGAAAGTCAGAAGCGCTCAAACGTCTTTTGCCAGGTATCTGAAGTTCAAGAATTTCAATGGCACCATCGGCACATCCCACAAAGAGCCTTCTGCCATCTTTTGCCACTTCACCGCAATGAAGGTCTGTAGGAGTCCGGCTATCATCAGAGGGCACTGCCACAGAATAGATCTTTACATCCATAACATCATCATCACATACCAGATTAGAATGGGCAGCTGGAACGGGAGAGAGACCCCTGACCAGATTCATCACATTCCTGCGAGTAGAGTTCCAATCTATACGCAATGTCTCTGCAGTGAGCTTGGGCGCATATCGGGCATACTCCGGAACAGATTCTATATCCGACTGAGGAACTGGCTCTACAGTACCATTGGCAAGAGCATCGACACTCTTGAGGACAAGACGGGCCCCGATTCGCTGGAGCTGTTCATAAAGTTCCCCAACTGTTTCATCTTCAGATATGGATACAGATTCAGACATGATAATGGAACCGGTATCAATCTTATCATCAAGGAGGAAAGTAGTAACACCGCTCTCGGTCTCACCATTGATGATGGCCCAGTTCATGGGAGCCGCCCCGCGATACTTGGGCAGAAGGGAAGAATGGAGGTTAAAAGTACCGAAACGGGGCATAGACCAGATGGCACGCGGCAACATCCTGAAAGCAACGACTACGAATATATCTGCATTGATCTCTTCAAGCCGACTCTTGAACCCAGGGTCCTTAAGAGACTCCGGTTGCAACAGCTCTATAGGTGAATGTTCTCCATCCTCACCCAGCGAGAGAAGATACTTCTTGACAGGAGAGTATGACACCTTAAGACCCCTGCCGCTCTTGCGGTCGGGAACAGTGACTACAGCAGCCACATCATAGCCACCCTCAATGAGGGTCTTCAGGGACTCGACAGCAAATTCCGGAGTCCCCATAAATACTATTTTTGGTTTAATCTTTCCTTTGGTTAACATAATGACCTTCCTGAATACTTTCTTAATTGCCTGAATATATGAATCTATATTGAAAATTGCCGAATCTTTGGTAGACTTCCATGTTAGGAAAACACTTATAGGCAGCAGGACCATTGTAGAGAGAAATGCTCCCAACTCAGGTGTTATTGCCCCATCCTTGGCCAGTTTCTTTCCAGAAATATCCACCACCCAATAGAGGACAAAAAACATAGAAGAGACAATCATGGGTGTTCCCAGTCCTCCTTTTCTGATAATAGCCCCCAAAGGTGCACCTATGAAGAAGAAAATCAAACATGCAAAAGAGAGGGTAAACTTCCTCATATACTCCAGATCTATCCTTCTAAGATAGTAGGTATGCTGATTTATCTCCCTGTCGTACGTCTGCATCGTCTGTATAGACTTCTTTACAGCCTTTAATGCCCCTTCTACGGCACTGAGTTCTGATTGATGCGAAGCGCAGGCCATCAAGGTATCCACGTCAAAACGGGAGCTGAGTCCCTTGTTCTTTGCAGTATCCAACTGTGAAGCCTTTTCAAGCGCAATGGAGTAGTTGACATTCAGCTCATGTTCAGTTATTGTCTTGTCGTATTTGGCTCCGATAGAGTCCCGGTCATTCCTTAACTGCTCGAGATTCCTCGCCATGATATCAGAGCCATATCTCTCCTTTTCAGATTTTTGAAAAGAGTAGTTTTCCAGGGGGATGACTACCTCTTGCATGGAAAAATCCACCCGATTCACTTCACTCACTGTATCCTTGTATGAGAGTTTGGTATTCTCCTCATAAGATACTCCGCTATATAGAGTAAAGAGAAGAGCTTTCTTGTCTGCTGTAGAGCGGATCATACCTGAATCAGCAATAGCCAAAGAGACATTTCCCTTATTTGATGTATGGTTGTAGACCATTACACCATACATCATTCCAGTCTCCTTATTACGGTCATCGACTCTGAGGGAATATCCGTCGATACCATTGTAGAAAGTACCTGTGGGAATCTTTATCTCCTCCTTAGTCTTTGAGATATCATACTGAAGAGTATATATCTTGTTGTAAGCCAAAGGAATAAGATTATTTGAAACAAAGAATGCAGAGATGCTGATCACTATTGCCACATAGACAAGCGGATAGAGTGCCCTCTGGAGCGAAATGCCCGCAGCCTTCATGGAGAGCAGTTCATTATGTTCTCCGAAATTACCGAAGGTCATAATTGAAGCCAGAAGAGTGGAGAGGGGCATGGTATATGGAAGCGTTGTTGCCGATCCCCAGCCCAGAAACTCCAAAATCACCCATATACTCAGACCTTTCCCTACCAGGTCATCTATGTACATCCACAGGAACTGCATCACGAATATGAATGCCGTGACGAAGAAGGTCATGAGGAATGGGCCGAAAAATGACTTGAGTATGAAAAGGTCGAGTTTTTTCATTGTTACTGCTGGATTGCTAGTTCTCTTAATTTTTCAAATGCAGTGGAGAGTGCATCAGCATTCTTGCCACCGGCAGTTGCAAGGAAAGCCTGTCCGCCACCGCCTCCCTGAATCAGTTTTGCAGCCTCCTTGACATCCTTGCCCGCATTTGCGCCGTTCTTTACCAAATCATCGGTATACATCAGCAGAAGCGAAGGCTTGCTGTCAGGTGTCTTGAAAGCAGCAACCATTGCAGCAGAAGAGAATTCCTTATAAAGTTGGAAAGCTACCTCCTTTACAACCTCAGGAGCAAAAGAGCCGGCTATTGAGAAGAGCCTGATTCCGTTTATCTCTTCACTCATCTGCACAATTGTCTTCTTGAGCGAAGCGATCCTTTCGCGAACCGCCTCCTCGATTGATTTCTTGTAACTTTCGTTCTCCTTGATGAGCTTCTTGACACTATTGACAATGTCAGGAGTACCTTCAAAGAACTCTTTCATGGTTATAAGGGTATCTTCCAACGAATAAATGTACGCTTCAACACCTGAGCCGGTAGTAGCCTCGATACGACGAACACCGGCAGCCACAGCGGATTCGGAGAGAATCTTTAACATACCAAGCGAACCGGTAGAGGCAGCGTGAGTTCCACCACACAGTTCGATAGAATCCCCGAACTTGACAGCTCTTACCCTGTTGCCATATTTTTCACCG
Source organism: Bacteroidales bacterium (assembly GCA_029010575.1). GTDB lineage: Bacteria > Bacteroidota > Bacteroidia > Bacteroidales > UBA932 > Coprenecus. The sequence continues at coordinate 22,794 of JAQXKS010000006.1, forward strand.
AAGAGCGCCATTGCACCCATCGCCTTAGCCTCATCGATAGGAATATCACGGAACTCCTGCTTTGCGAAATCTTCCCTAATGAGTGCATTGACTATCTTCTCAACCTCTCTTAACTGCTCGTGTGTCACCTTTTCAAAATGCGAAAAGTCGAAACGCAAGTAGTTGGAATTAACATACGAACCCTTCTGCTCTATATGAGTGCCAAGAACCTTGCGAAGAGCATAATGAAGCAGATGGGTAGCAGTATGATTATTTGCTGTTTCATTCCTCTTTTCCTTATCCACACAGGCTATAAAACTTTCAGCGGGATTTGAAGGAATCCTTTCGGAGAAGTGGATATTGAGATTGTTCTCCTTTTTGGTATTGATAATCTGTATCTTCTCAGAGGTCTCTGAAGAGATGATATATCCAGTATCACCCACCTGTCCACCACTCTCAGCATAGAAGGGGGAGTTATCGAATACGAGCTGGTAGAGCTCCTTACCTTTGGTCTTGACAGTTCTGTATTTTACAATATTTACAGGACATTCCAAAGTATCGTAACCCACAAAGCGTGGTTGTTCACAATCACTCACCACAATCCAGTCACCCTCTTCCACAGCAGAGGCGTTGCGAGCCCTCTCCTTCTGTTTTGCAAGTTCTTCTTCAAAGCCCTTGACATCGACAGTAAATCCATGCTCCTTAGCTATCAACTCACTCAAATCGAGAGGGAATCCGAATGTGTCGTAGAGAGTAAACGTATCCTTTCCTGAAATAACATGAGTATCAGCAGACCTTTCCATTACGCCGTTAATAAGACCAATCCCCTTTTCAAGTGTTCTGAGGAATGCCTCCTCCTCTTCCTTGATTACCTTCTCGATAAGGATCTGTTGTTTTACGAGTTCAGGGTAGGCGTCACCCATAACCTCTACCAGAGTGGATACCAGTCGGCACAGGAAAGGTGTATTGAAGCCCAGAAAGGTATAACCGTACCTGACAGCACGTCTGAGGATACGTCTGATAACATAGCCAGCCTTTACATTAGAAGGCAGCTGACCGTCTGCTATAGAGAAAGAGATGGCACGGATATGGTCAGCAATCACGCGCATTGCGACATCCACATTCTCATCCTTGCCGTACTCCTTGCCGCACAGTTCTACGATTTTTGCGATTATATCGGTAAACATATCACCTTGATAGTTACTGGTATTGCCATTTACAGCCATAACCAGACGCTCGAATCCCATACCGGTATCGACATGCTTCTGAGGAAGCTGCTCCAGTTCTCCGTTTGCCTTTCTGTTATACTGCATGAAGACAAGGTTCCATATCTCTATCACCAGATGATGTCCCTTGTTCACAAGTTCTGCACCAGGTAGAGCTGCTCTTTCATCATCGCTTCTCAAATCGATATGAATTTCACTGCACGGACCGCAAGGGCCGGTATCTCCCATTTCCCAAAAATTATCTTTCTTGTTACCAAGCAGAATCCTCTCTTTGGGTAGGAATCTCTCCCATATTTCCAAAGCTTCGTTATCAAGATCAGTTCCATCTTTCTTGTCTCCTTCGAATACAGTCGCATACAGTCTTTCAGGATCAAGCTTATAAACCTGGGTAAGAAGTTCCCATGCCCACTCTATTGCCTCTTTCTTAAAATAGTCTCCGAAGCTCCAGTTTCCGAGCATTTCGAACATTGTATGGTGATAAGAGTCATGTCCGACCTCTTCAAGGTCATTGTGCTTTCCGCTGACACGAAGACACTTCTGACTATCCGCCACCCTATGGTACTGTGCAGGTGTATTGCCAAGAAACCACTCTTTGAACTGGTTCATACCGGCATTTGTGAACATTAGTGTAGGGTCTCCCTTAACTACCATAGGAGCAGAGGGGACAACCTGATGACCTTTTGACGCAAAAAAGTCCAAAAACGTTTTTCTAATCTCTTTGGAAGTCATAATAATTAAGCTTTAATTCTTTATTTGGGTGCCATGCGGTAAAGCACTGCTGCAACAATTGCATATAGAAAATTCGGGATCCACAGGGCGAGCCAAGGCGGCAAAGTATCGGTAATAACAAACATCTGGCTGAAACGCAGAAACAGGATGTAGGAAAAACTCAGGGCAATACCTACACCAAGATTAATTCCGATACCTCCCCTTTTCTTTCTAGATGAGAGAGAGACACCTATAAGGGTGAGGATGAAGGTGGAAAACGGGACTGCAAAACGGGTATTCTTCTCAATAAGTGAATACTTTATCATACTATCCCCTCTCATCCTCTGAGTATCAATAAGATCATTGAGACTGTTATAGTCAAGATCCTCAACAGTGTTCTCTTTCCTATAAAAATCCTCTATGGTCAGCGAAATAACAGTATCAAGTTCCTTTCCGAATTTAACCTTCTGCCTTGTTGTGGAATAATCCCTTATAGAATAATTCTTGAGACGCCATCCACCGAATGTAGTATCCCAGGCAGCACTTTCTGCCGAGAGCTTGGAGACAAGACGGTTTGCGCGGGTAGTCTCAAGAGTAAACTTATATGCGACATTGTTCCATGTACTGAAGGACTCCACATAGACATACTCTCCGGGAGCAATCTGATAATGTACATTCCTGCTGGTATTGTAGAACTTCGAATACTTGACATATTTCCCCTCAAACTCATGCCTTCTGGCATTGGCATTAGGGATTACATAAAGATTGAGCACAAGGCTCATGGAGGCAATTATCAGTGAAGATATGAAATAGGGATACATCAAACGGGCGAAACTGATTCCCCCGGAAAGCATCGCAACTATTTCACTCCTGCCGGCAAGCTTGGAAGTGAAGAATATAACAGTGATAAAGACAAAAAGGGAACTGAACATATTGGCGTAGTACGGAATTACGTAAATATAGTAATCCATTACTATCTGCTTCAATGTGAGCTGATTTTCAACGAAATCATCTATCTTCTCGCTGATATCGAATATGATCACTATACAAATGATAATCAACAGGGCCATAAAATATGTCCCGATAAACTTTTTGATTATATATTTGTCTATTTTGGTGATCTTAAAATTCATCCGTTATACTCTTCTACAACCTATTCTGTAATTTTTTCACAGCAGCCTCTTTCCAAGTATGGAAATCACCTGCCTCAATATGTTTGCGCGCTTGAGCAACCACATCAAGATAAAAAGCAAGGTTATGCTCACTGGCTATCTGTGCTGCCAACATCTCCGAAGCTACAAACAAATGGCGAAGATACGATTTTGTGTAGAATTTATCAACAAATGAGGTGCCATTTTCATCAATGGGAGAAAAATCGTTTTCCCATTTTTTATTTCTCATATTGATCCTGCCCTCCCATGTAAAGAGCATTCCATTACGTCCATTTCTGGTAGGCATCACGCAGTCGAACATATCAATACCTCTGTCAATTCCCTCAAGAAGGTTTTCCGGAGTGCCGACTCCCATCAGATAGCGCGGTCTGTCCTTAGGCAGAATTGGATGAAGGACCTCAATCATCTCATACATAACCTCAGTAGGTTCTCCGACGGAGAGTCCACCGATCGCATAACCCTCTCTATCCAGAGCTACAGCATGCTCGGCTGCCATGACCCTCAAATCAGGATATACACATCCCTGGACGATAGGGAAAAAAGCCTGATTATAACCGTACAAAGATTCAGTGGCATCGAAGCGTGCAATTCCCCTTTCAAGCCACTTCTGAGTCATTTTCAAAGACTTAGCTGCATACTCATGATCAGCATCACCAGGAGTGCACTCATCCAGAGCCATGATAATGTCAGCCCCTATGATACGCTGCGTATCAACATTGTTTTCAGGGGTAAACAGATGTTTCGAGCCATCTATATGAGACCTGAATGTACACCCTTCTTCAGAAAACTTTCTCATCTGTGAGAGCGAAAAGACCTGAAAGCCCCCACTGTCCGTAAGAATCGGACGGTCCCAGTTTATAAACTTATGAAGACCGCCGGCCCGATATAGAGTATCGAGCCCCGGTCTTAAATATAAGTGATAAGTGTTACCAAGAATGATCTGAGCACCTATATCCTCTTTCAGATCCCTATGATAAACACCCTTTACAGAACCGACTGTACCGACCGGCATAAAAATGGGAGTCTGTATTTCACCATGATCTGTGGTTATGACACCCCTTCTGGCATTGCCGGCAGGATCGGTCCCTAAAATCTTGAATTTCATCAATTATTTGAGTTTTGCAGCAATAGCCTTCAACATATCATCAACCATTGCATCGATGTCCCATTTAGGATCCCATCCCCACTCTTCGCGTGCACATGAGTCATCCATCTTGTTTGGCCATGAATCAGCAATAGCTGCCTTTACAGGATCCACATCATAGCTGAATTCCGCTGAAGGTATTCTCTCTTTAATCTTGGCAAAGAGTTCTCTAGGGCAGAAGCTCATGCATGTAATGTTGAAACTATTCCTGTGTTTGAGTTTTGAAGGATCCGCTTCCATGAGCTGTGTCACAGCATTGAGTGCATCAGGCATGTAAAGCATATCCATATATGAATTTTCAGGAATAGGACAAGTATATCTGCCGTTCTTGATTATGTCATAGAAAACTTCTACAGCATAGTCGGTCGTACCGCCTCCTGGAAGAGCTCCGTTAGATATAATGCCAGGGAATCTAACGCTTCTTGCATCTACTCCGAACCTTGAGTGATAGTAATCGGAAAGCATCTCTCCGGTAACTTTGCAGACACCATAAATGGTATCAGGTCGCATAACCGTATCCTGAGGGGTATTGTCGTGAGGAGTACTTACTCCGAAGGCTCCTATTGAGCTAGGTGTAAAGATAGCGGCATTGAACTCTTTAGCGAGTGTAAGAGAGTTCAGCAAAGCACCCATATTTATCTTCCATGCAAGTTCAGGGTTCTTTTCACCCGTTGCTGAAAGAAGAGCAACCAGATTGAAGATAGCATCGATATCATACTTCTTCATCAGCTCACCAAAAGCGTTGAAGTCCAGAACATCGAGCTTTTCGCATCTTGCATACTGACTAATCTTCTGTACAGCTTCATCCTTAAGGTCTGCTGCAATGACATTGTCCTCTCCATAATTTTTCTGAAGGTGAGGGACCAATTCGGTACCGATCTGTCCACCGGCGCCCACTACTAATATGCGTTTCATATCTTATAAAAATACATTGAATTATATAGATGGCAAAAGTAATGATTTTATAGAAAAAAACGCTACTTTTGTTTAGAGAAGAATTAAAAAAATCACTATCATGCTAAAAGTGGATATTCCCAAAATTTCAGCCAAGATAGGTAAAGAGACAGAGATTATATCATTCGGTTCGTGTTTCAGTACAGAAGTGGCCCAAAGAATGGCAAATGAAGGATACACGGTTACCAACAACCCGTTCGGAACCCTGTTCAATCCAGCCTCCATTGCACAAAGCATCTATAGGACAATATCATGTAGAATGTTCACTCCGGAAGAGGTCATTCCACGATGCACCAACATATCTAAAGAGAGCGGAAAAGCACCGAACGAAGGGTATGTCTCATTCTCTCACCATGGTAGTTTTACCAGAGAGACACCGCAAGAGTTCCTCTGCTACGCCAACAGAAGACTCATCCAGACATCAGAGGCATTCTCCCGCGCAAAGGTGGTCCTTATCACCTTCGGTACCGCATGGGTCTACAGAAGTATTGACAGCATGGAGATAGTGGCCAACTGCCACAAGCACCCCTCTTGCGAATTCATACGGGAACGGCTCACTGCCGAAGAGATTGTGAGTCTCTTCAGTCCGATTCTGGATAATAACCGGGACAAAGAGTGGATCTTTACAGTCTCCCCCATTCGTCACAGAAAGGACGGCTTGCACGAAAATGCAATCTCAAAATCAATACTTCTAATCGCTGTCGAGCAACTTTGCAGCACCTTCTCCAATGCCGGTTACTTCCCTGCATACGAAATCGTCCTCGATGAACTCAGAGATTATTCTTGGTTCAGGGAGGACGAAGTCCATCCTACGGACAAGGCCGTAGATTATGTCTATGAGAAATTCGCCGCAAGCCGGCTTCAGATCATCTAAAAAAGAGAGAACAGTACAAAAACCCAGTGGGCAGCAATACCTGCAACAAGACCTCCTACCGTATGTGACATGATAGCATAAGAGGTAAGGTTTCTGAATCCGAGTGAGTCAAGCATAGCTGTGTGAGTGCTCAGATAGCCGCTCCAGCACATACCCATTGCGGTAAATACTGCTATGGCATTTCCATCGATAAGACCTTCAGCAAGGAATTTTGGAACCAGAGAGAGAGCGGCACCCACTGCACCAAGAGATGTGATAGGGAACGCCACCAGTTCGGGATGTTCAAAACCGAAGAGCCATTTGAATACAAAATCAATCTTGCCTGCAAGATAAGGAAGAAGTGATATACCCTCGTATGCGGCACCTGTATACTCTCCGTTGGTAGGTCCAAAAGTGAGTATCATCACGAAAGTAGAGATAATAAGCACACCGGGAATGATTGCAAGACCGAGTTCGACACCGGACTTTCCTCCGTCGAGCAAAGAGTTCAAGACACGAAGGAATGCTCCCCCCTCACTCTTGAATGAGATCTGCTGCTCGTCACCACCCTTGATTTCATCATCCAATTCGGGATGATGTTTGAGAATGGATCGCTGCATCAGACGGGTCGAAACAATGCTGCCCACAAAAGAGCCGATCAGACCGATAAGCGCTGCCTTAAAGAATCCCTGGCTACCCATAAATACCAGAACGATAAGTCCCATACCGAAGGCTGTTCCGAAATTGGTCAGGGAGATAAGCTGGTATTTCTTGAAATAGCGGCTGAAGTTCTTGTCTTTGGAAAGGGAGATAATAGCCGGATTGTCTGAAAGAAAGGTAAGGATACCGCCCAATGCGGCTACACCGGGGAGATTGTAGAGAGGTTTCATCAAAGGACGCAGAAGAATCTCCATGAGTCTGACAACACCGAACTCTACCAGCAATTTACCCAGAGCCCCAGTAAGGACAGTTACACCCATCAGATAAAAACAGGTATTCAGAAGCAGATCATGAGCAGTGTGCATCATGGTGTTCATCATATTGGGAACACCCATCTTGACACCTATCCCGTAGAAGATACCGAAGAAGACCAATAGAAAGATTGTAGCCTCTATTCGCCTTTTGGTGAGGAATTTTAGTTTTTTCATAAATATTTACTATCGATTAATAAGATACATCTGCCAACGCACACCTACATTGAAAGAGACAGGTGTTCCGGAGTAGTTGCCAGAATAGAGGAATGCATGTATTCTGACATTGTTTCTCTGGTCCACCAGCGGATAATATTCAAAACCGGCTCCATAGTAATAATGAGAATCTCCCGGATGGACAAGGCGGTCATACGCAAACGAGGCCAAGGGGTCTTCTGCCTTATTCTGTTCGTATCCACCCTTGACAAAGACCACCCATTTATCACTCACTGCAAAGTCCATATTACTGATCACAGAGAAGTCTGAGAAAAACTTGTTGTTTGATTTGGAAAGAGCGGCACGGTTGGTATAGTCAAGTTCCCAAGCCATCAAGCCCCACTCAAACCTGTTACCCAAAGAGATGTAGTTTATGAACTTGCCTCTCTCCACTTCGAAGAAGTTAAGTGAGTACATAGGTTTGAAGCAACCGAAATTTCCGTACCATATCAAGTTATAGCACAAGATGCTTTCGAAGAGCCTGGTAGTATGGAGTGAGTTAGAAATCTGCAAACGGATATTGTGCTTGCCATCATCTGTGAGATAATGGAGCGTTCCACCGAGCTGGAAAGGAGCCATATTACTCCAGAAATCGGCAAAAAAGTAAACATCCATAGGATTTCTGTCGTACTCATAACCACCAATCTGAAGTACCTCCTTACCAAATGAGAGTGAAAAGTTCTTGTTGAATTTGAACTTTACCCACATCCAGTCGGTAGCATCGAAAAGATTGGGAACAGCATTATCCTTTATTAGGCGGGCTCTATAGCCATATGAAATACTCCTGTTGATATCACCGGACATCTGGAAGAAAATGTATTTTCCATAAAATCCGAACTGATCAGATGACGTTTTTGTAAAATAATCATATTTTCCGTCAACCCTTGCATCAAACTTGATAGAGAGTGAACGTTTGAAAGCCGTGTCTGCATCCTGTGCACGCAAAACCGGTGCAAACAGAGCAGCACATACAAGAGATAATACAATAGTTTTTAACTTCATACTTGTTTTCTGTTAATTTAGTATACAAATATAGGCAAAAGATATAAGAAATAGAGAGACTGATATCCAAAAAAACGGACAAGTCAGTCTCTCTATTTAATATTAATATCTCTATGTTATTCCTGTACAGGCTGTTCAGCTGTTTTTTTAGATCTGCTACGACGTGTAGTAGTCTTCTTTTCAACTTTCTGTTCTGCAGTTGTAGCTTCGTTGAAATCAACAAGTTCAATGAATGCCATTTCTGCAGCATCACCCTGTCTGAATCCAAGTTTAATGATTCGGGTATATCCACCTGGTCTTTCAGCAACCTTGGGAGCCACTGTTCTGAACAATTCAGAAACGGCCTCTTTCTGTTTCAGGTATGAGAATACGGTACGGCGTGAGTGAGTAGAGTCATCTTTTGACTTGGTGATAAGGGGCTCTACATAAACTCTCAAAGCTTTTGCTTTGGCAAGAGTGGTTTCGATACGCTTGTGAATGATAAGCGAAGAAGCCATATTGGCAAGCATTGCTTTGCGGTGGCCACTCTTACGACCTAAATGATTGATTTTTCTATTGTGCCTCATTTTCTACTTCTGTTTTCTTCTTTTTAACTTCAATATTGTACTTGCTTACATCCATTCCGAATGAGAGTTTCACTCTATCCATAAGGACATCTATTTCGTTCATTGACTTCTTACCGAAATTTCTGAACTTGATCAACTCACTTCTCTGATGTGAAACAAGGTCTGCAAAGTTTTCGATTTCAGCTGCCTTAAGACAGTTGAGCGCTCTTACAGAGAGTTCCATATCTGAAAGTTTGGTGAGAAGAAGATGACGCATACGGAGTGACTCTTCATCAAGTGCTTCTGTATTGGTCTTGGCAGGAGCCGCTTCCAACGAAATCTTTTCGTCTGAGAAGAGCATGAAATGATAAATCAGAATCTTCGCTGCTTCTGTCAGTGCATCCTTAGGATGGATAGAACCGTCAGTTGTAATTTCGAAGTTCAACTTATCATAGTCTGTCTTCTGTTCAACACGGTAGTCCTCTACAGAATAGTTGACATTCTTTATAGGGGTGTAAATAGAATCGATAGGAATGGTACCGATAGGAGCATTCTCAACTCTATTTTCGTCAGCTGGAACATAACCCCTTCCCTTTCCGATTCTAAGAGTGATATTGAAAGCCACATTGGGTTCCATGAAGCAGATGTGAAGATCAGGATTCAGTACAGTAAAGTTGCACAAACCTTTAGAAATATCTTCAGCTGTAAGTTCCTGCTTTCCGGTGATACTTATGGTGGCTGTCTCTTCTTCACTCTCCTCTACGATACGTTTGAAACGTACCTGTTTAAGGTTCAAGATGATATCAACGACACTCTCGATTACACCTGGAATAGTGTCAAACTCGTGACTAACTCCCTCAATTCTGATGGAAGTGATGGCAAATCCCTCAAGCGATGACAACAATACACGACGCAAAGCGTTACCTATTGTAATACCGTATCCGGGTTCAAGCGGACGGAACTCGAACTTACCGAAAGTATCGGTGGATTCAAGCATGATAACCTTGTCCGGTTTCTGAAATGCTAAAATTGCCATAATGTCACTTATTATTTTGAATACAACTCGACGATTAACTGTTCGTTGATAGTTTCAGGGATTTCAGTTCTTTCGGGGAGGTTGAGGAATTTTCCAGAAAGTTCTCCGCGATTCCATTCAATCCAAGAGTATCTGCATGTATCTGCTACTACATTCTGGATAACTTCCAGGCTCTTTGATCTTTCACGTACACCGATAACCTGACCGGGTCTGAGGATTGTTGAAGGGATGTTGCATACATCTCCGTCAACGATGATATGACAGTGTGAAACGAGCTGCCTTGCCGCTGCACGGGTAGGAGCGATACCCATACGGTATACGAGATTGTCAAGTCTTGATTCAAGGAGAATGATGAGGTTTTCACCAGTACGTCCTTTCATCTTCTGAGCTTTTGCATAGGTGTTTCTGAACTGTCTTTCGAGAACACCATAAGTGTATTTAACTTTCTGTTTTTCCTTCAACTGAATACCATATTCAGAAGTTTTCTTACGTTTTTTGGCCAAGCCATGCTGTCCCGGAGGATAGTTCTTCTTTTCAAAGTACCTGTCAGCTCCGTAAATAGGCTCGCCGAATTTGCGGGCAATCTTAGTTTTGGGCCCTATATATCTTGCCATTTCTTTACAATTATTAAATTACAAATTATACTCTACGGCGTCCTTTGGGACGGCAACCATTGTGAGGGAGGGGTGTTACGTCAATAATTTCAGTAACCTCAATACCTACAGTGTGAATAGTACGGATTGCAGACTCACGACCTGCTCCGGGACCTTTAACGTATGCTTTAATCTTGCGAAGACCAAGGTCATAAGCAACTTTTGCCGCATCCTGAGCTGCAACCTGTGCAGCGTAAGGAGTGTTCTTTTTAGAACCACGGAAGCCCATCTTACCAGCAGAAGACCAGCTGATCACCTGACCAAGACTGTTTGTCAGAGTCACAATCACATTGTTGAAAGTAGAAGAGATGTGCGCTTCACCGTAAGCATCTACTTTTACTACTCTTTTCTTATTAGTTGTTCCTGTTTTCTTTGCCATAATTCAGCTTCGATTATTTAGTTGCTTTTTTCTTGTTAGCCACAGTTTTCTTCTTACCCTTACGAGTACGAGCATTGTTCTTGGTGCTCTGGCCACGAAGGGGAAGACCGAGACGATGACGAATTCCTCTATAGCATCCGATATCCATCAGACGCTTGATATTTAACTGTACTGATGAACGGAGTTCACCTTCGATTTTGAAGTTTTCAGCGATATTCGCTCTTATAGCTGCGATCTGATCGTCGTTCCAGTCACTTACTTTGGTGTCGAAGTCGATACCACATTCTGTAAGGATCTTTCTTGCAGAACTGCGACCGATACCGTAGATATAGGTAAGACCTATTTCTCCACGCTTGTTTTTAGGTAAATCTACACCGGCTATACGTGCCATATTCTATTTATTGCTTTTTTATTGTTTTACAAATTAATTATCCCTGACGCATTTTGAATTTAGGATTCTTTTTGCAGATAACATAAAGGCGACCTTTGCGTTTTACAATCTTGCAATCCTCGCTGCGTTTTTTGATGGATGCTTTTACTTTCATTATCGTAAATTTTTATTTGTATCTGAAAGAAATTCTACCTTTTGTCAAATCATAAGGAGACATCTCTACTCTAACCTTGTCACCGGGAAGGATACGGATATAGTGCATTCGCATTTTGCCGGATATGTGGGCTATAAGTACATGACCATTATCCAACTCTACTCTGAACATAGCATTTGACAGAGCTTCGACTATTGTACCGTCTTTCTCAATTACATCTTGTTTTGGCATATAAGTAAATTTTTAAGTCTCTTTATAATTTATTAATAATCTCTTTTTCCTTCTATAAAGTCGAAAGTAGAAAGGACATCAGGCTGATTATCTCTGATAGCTACGGTCAACTCGAAATGAGCGGAATACTTCTTGTCGACAGTACTTACCGCCCAGCCGTTATCGTGTAGATAAATCGATTTCTGCCCGGCGTTGATCATCGGTTCGATACATATAGTCATACCATTGATAAGCTTCTTTCCCGAACCTGCTCTTCCGTAATTAGGAACTTCAGGATGTTCATGCATGTTCTTGCCGATACCATGACCGACCATTTCGCGCACAACAGAGAAACCGAAACTTTCGCTGTATGACTGTATTTCGTGACCTATATCCCCTATTCTGTTTCCGGCGATTGCCTTTCCTATGCCGCGATACAGAGATTCTTTGGTTACCTCAAGTAACTTACGAGCCTCCTCCGACACCTTCCCCACCGGGAAAGTGTAAGCGGAGTCTCCATAAAAACCTTTGTATATAGTTCCGCAATCAACAGAAACGATATCTCCTTCTCTGAGCTTGTAGTCTGAAGGAAAACCATGAACTACAACATCATTTACAGAGATACATAAAGTATAAGGGAAACCACCGTAACCTAAGAAGCCCGGTTCCGCGCCACTCTCCCTGATATATTTTTCGGCAGCCTTGTCAAGCTCAATGGTAGGAATACCGGGCTCGATAAGCTTGCCTACATGGGCAAGTGTCTTGGAGACAATAATCGCATTCTCTCTGAGAATTTCGATCTCTTCTTGGGTTTTAATCCTTAACATACTCAAAGAACTTTTCTGTTATTACATTCCTGAACGTCCTTTAAGACGTCCTGTTTTCATCAATCCGTCGTAGTGACGCATGAGCAAATATGATTCAACCTGCTGAAGTGTGTCAAGAACTACGCCGACAAGAATAAGCAACGAGGTACCGCCATAGAACTGCGCGAACTGATTGTTCACTCCGAACATCATAGCAAATGCAGGAAGAATAGCAACCAGTGCGAGGAAAATTGATCCAGGCAGTGTGATGCGGTCCATTATTGCACCAATATACTCAGCGGTCTTCTTACCGGGTTTAACACCGGGGATAAATCCGCCGTTCTTCTTCATCTCTTCTGCCATCATTGTAGGATTGACAGTCACTGCTGTGTAGAAGTAAGTGAAAGCGACAACGAGGAGACCGAAGATGAAGTTATACCAGAAACCGGTATAGTCGCTCAATGTAGCAGCAAGGCCGGTAGTAGTATCAAAACGAGAGAGGAGCATAGGGAACATCATCAAAGCCTGAGCGAAGATGATAGGCATAACTCCTGCAGCGTTGATTTTCAAGGGAATGTACTGACGTACGCCACCGTACTGCTTGTTGCCGATGATTCTCTTTGCATACTGTACGGGAACCTTCCTCTGTCCCTGAACCAATGCAATGGTAAGCATGAATATCAGCACGAGGATTACCAGCTCAATGATAAACATGAGTGGACCTCCATTGGTCTGGCTAAATCTGGATGCACCTTCAGCGAAAATGGCAAACGGAAGACGGGCGATAATACCGACCATAATGATGAGCGATATACCATTACCGAGTCCTCTGTCTGTGATACGTTCACCGAGCCACATTACGAACATGGTACCGGCCATGAGAATCAAGGTAGCAAAAATGTTATACCAGAATCCCTGCACAAGAAATGCCGATGCAGGAAGTTGAGCGTGAAGGTTTGTAACATAAGCGGGGCCCTGAAGAAGAAGGATTGCGATGGTGAGATAGCGTGTCCACTGATTCATTTTTCTGCGGCCGCTCTCTCCTTCACGCTGCAACTTCTGGAAGTAGGGAACCATCACTCCCAACAGCTGGATAACGATTGATGCAGAGATATAGGGCATTACTCCAAGCGCAAAAATAGATGCGTTACCGAATGCACCCCCTGAGAACATGTTCAAGAGTCCGAGGAGACCGCCGGATGCCTGATTTTCTAGATTCGCCAGCTGAGTGGGATCGATACCAGGGAGAACGACGAAACTACCCAAACGATAGACGAGCAGGAGGAGAATAGTGTAGACTATTCTCTTCCTGAGCTCTTCAATCTTGAAGATATTTTGAATTGTTTGAAAAAATCTCTTCATTAGTTATTTATTTAGAGTACGATAGCTTTTCCTTCCAACGCTTCAATCTTCGCTATAGCCGATTTAGAGAATGCATCAGCGGTGATTTCCACTTTAGCTTTCAATTCACCGGTACCAAGGATTTTAACTTTGTCATTTTTAGAAACGAGACCTGCTTCAATAAATGTATCAAAACCGAAGACAGTGAGACCTTTCTTTTCATTCAAAGCCTGAATTGTGGAGAGGTTGATAGCTTTATACTCAACTCTGGTAGGATTGGTAAAACCGAACTTGGGGAGACGTCTCTGGATAGGCATCTGACCTCCTTCAAATCCAATCTTGCGACTATAACCTGAACGTGACTTAGCACCGTTCATACCGCGGGTTGACTGACCGCCGTGTCCGGAGCCTTCGCCCCTTCCGACTCTTTTTTCTCTTTTGGTAGAACCTGCAGCAGGTGTCAAATTATTCAATTTCATTTTGTAAGCCTCCGTTTTAGTTAATTTCTTCAACTTTTACAAGATGTAGAACCTTCTGAATCATACCGTTGGTAACGGGTGTGAGTTCAATTTCTACAGACTGGTGCAGACGGCGGAGTCCGAGAGATACGAGATTGGCTCTCTGTCTCTGAGTCGAGCCGTTTTTACTTTTGATCTGAGTTACTCTTACTTTAGCCATTGTCGTTCCTCCTTAACCTTTAAATACTCTTTGCATAGGGATACCGCGAACACCGGCGATAGTGTAAGCATCACGAAGCTCAACAAGTGCTGCCACAGTTGCTTTCACGAGGTTGTGAGGGTTGGAAGAACCTTTTGACTTCGCGAGCACATCATGAATTCCGGCTGATTCAAATACCGCACGCATCGCACCACCGGCCTTAAGTCCGGTACCGGGAGCTGCAGGTTTCATAAATACCTTTGCACCACCGAATTTAGCGGATTGTTCATGAGGTATTGTTCTCTTGTTAAGAGGAACTCTTACGAGATTCTTCTTAGCATCTTCAATTCCTTTGGATATTGCGGTAGTTACTTCATTGGCCTTTCCGAGACCATAACCAACGACACCCTTTTCATCACCTACCACAACGATAGCTGCGAAACTGAAATGGCGTCCCCCTTTAGTTACCTTTGTAACTCTCTGTACTGCTACTAATCTATCCTTAAGTTCGAGATCGGTAGTTTTTACTCTTTTTACATTGATATCTGCCATAGTCTCTTAGAATTTAAGACCGCCCTCACGAGCTGCGTCTGCCAAACTTTTAACTCTTCCATGATAAAGATAACCTCCGCGGTCAAATGAGACTGTTGAGATACCTTTTTCGATTGCACGTTCTGCAACCAGTTTACCTACGAGTGCTGCAACTTCACAAGCGGTTTTGCCCTGAACTGCTTCAGCAAGTGATTTATCGTTGGAACCTGCTGAAACGAGGGTAATTCCCTTTGTATCATCGATCACCTGAGCGTAGATCTGCTTGTTACTTCTGAAAATAGACATTCTGGGTCTTTCAGCTGTACCGTTAACCACCTTGCGAATACGGTAACGGATTCTCTGTCTTCTAGCTATTTTAGTCATTGCCATAATCTAATCCTCCTATTATTTAGCACCTGCTGACTTACCGGCCTTACGACGAAGCTGTTCACCTACGAACTTGATACCTTTACCCTTGTAAGGTTCGGGTGCGCGGAGTGAGCGGATCTTGGCTGCAACTTGACCGAGAAGTTGTTTATCATGACTCTTAAGGACGAGAACAGGGTTCTGACCTTTTTTAACTGCTTCAGCTTCCGCTTTGATTTCTGCAGGGAGCTGCATATGAATATCGTGTGAATAACCGAGGTTCATTTCAAGGATCTGTCCCTTTACTTCAACGCGGTATCCAACACCGATGAGCTCTTGTTTGATGGTAAACATCTCTGTAACCCCAACTACCATATTGTGGATAAGAGCGCGATAGAGACCGTGCAATGAGCGGTGGCGGGGAAGATCTGTAGGACGGGTAACCGTAATAACATTCCCATCAACGGATACTTTGATGTCAGGGTTTACCTTCTGGCTCAGTTGTCCGTGCGGGCCTTTAACCATTACCACATTGTCAGCAGTAACTTCTGCTGTTACTCCCTGTGGCAGGTGTACAGGCAATTTTCCTATTCTTGACATTTTTATAAAATTTAATTAAATATTAATATACATAACAAATTACCTCGCCTCCTACATTGAGTTCTTTAGCTTCCTTGTCGGTAATCACACCTTTGGAAGTAGAGAGGATTGCGATACCCATTCCGTTTAGTACTCTTGGCATGTTATCCACACCTGCATACTGTCTCAAACCGGGAGAAGAAATTCTCTTGATTTTCTTGATAGCAGCCTGCTTTGTGTAAGGATGATACTTGAGAGCTATCTTGATAGTGTTATAAGGAGTACCTTCAACCACTTTGTAGCTGAGGATATAACCCTTTTCATGAAGAATACGGGTAATTTCAATCTTCATCTTTGAAGCGGGAACTTCAACGATTTTGTGTTTTGCGAGATACGCATTTCTGACTCTGGTCAGATAATCTGCTATAGGATCAGTCATTGTTTTGATGTTTTTTTAAGATTCGACGTCCGCAGACGCCCGATATCCTATTTGTTATTAAAATAATATTACCAGCTTGCTTTCTTTACTCCGGGAATGAGGCCCTGGCTTGCCATTTCACGGAACTGAATACGACTTATACCGAACATACGCATATATCCCTTGGGACGACCTGTAATCGAGCAACGGTTATGCTGACGGCAAGGGCTTGAGTTCTTGGGGAGTTTGTCGAGAGCCGCCCAATCTCCTGCTTCCTTGAGAGCTTTACGTTTTTCGGCATATTTTTCGCACATTTTCGCACGTTTAACTTCACGTGCTTTCATTGATTCTTTTGCCATATCTTTTTACTGTTTTTTGTTCTTGAAGGGCAATCCAAATTCACGGAGAAGTGCGTATGCTTCTTCATCCTTTTCAGTTGAAGTCACGAAAGTGATTTCCATTCCGAAAATTTTGGTAATCTTGTCGATGTCAATTTCAGGGAAGATAATCTGTTCCTTGATACCGAGAGTATAGTTACCTCTTCCATCGAATTTTTCATTGATACCGTTGAAGTCTCTGATACGAGGGAGAGAAACTGCGATGAGTCTTTCGAGGAACTCGTACATTCTGGTACCACGAAGTGTAACTTTAACACCGATGGCTGTTCCCTTGCGGAGCTTGAAGTTGGAAATATCTTTTTTGGAGAGAGTTGTAACCGCCTTCTGACCAGCGATAGAAGTAAGTTCCTGCTGAGCGACTTCCACGAGTTTTTTGTCTCCTGTAGCGTCACCGATACCCTGGTTGATGGTAATCTTTACGAGCTTGGGAACCTGCATGATAGATTTAAAGCCGAACTCCTTTTGAAGTTTTGCTATAATCTCTTCTTTATATTTCTTCTGAAGATTGGGAACGTAACCCTCGAGGCTTACGTGTTCTTCTACTTTAACGTCTTTCTTTGCCATTACTTAATCTCCTCTCCTGATTTTTTAGCGTAACGAACCAATTTGCCATTTTCTCCCATACGGCGTCCGATTCTGGTAGGACCACCCTTTGCAGGGTCAACTACCTGAAGGTTGGAAATGTGAATTCCGGCTTCCTGTTTGATAATTCCGCCCTGGGGATGCTGAGCATTGGGTTTGGTGTGCTTGCTCACCATATTGAGACCTTCAACGATTGCGCGGTCTTTCTTTGTGATGATCTCGAGAACCTTTCCGGTCTTTCCTTTATCATTACCGGCGTTCACATAGACCATGTCACCTTTCTTGATATGTAATTTCTTGTTCATTTCAGTACCTCCTTATTATAATACTTCAGGTGCCAATGAGACAATTTTCATATAGTTGTCGCGCAACTCACGGGCTACGGGGCCGAAAATACGGGTTCCACGAACTTCACCCTGGTTATTCAAGAGAACGCAAGCGTTGTCATCGAAACGAATATATGAACCGTCGGCACGACGAATTTCTTTTTTGGTACGCACTACCACAGCTTTTGAAACCGAACCTTTCTTGGCATCACCACCGGGGATAGCGCTCTTTACTGCGACTACGATTTTGTCGCCCACTCCTGCATAACGACGGCGTGTTCCACCCAAAACACGGATGCAGAGAACCTCTTTTGCACCGCTGTTATCAGCAACTAATAAACGTGATTCCTGTTGTATCATAGCCTATTTAACTTTTTCTACAATTTCTACTAATCTCCAGCATTTGGTCTTGCTCAAGGGGCGAGTTTCCATAATGCGGACTGTATCTCCTTCGCTGCATTCATTCTTTTCGTCGTGTGCAACGAATTTAGTGGTTTTGTTTACGAATTTTCCGTAAATAGGGTGTTTTTCCTTGATTTTCACCGCAACTACGATAGATTTATCCATCTTGTTGCTAACCACCACCCCGATTCTTTCTTTGCGTAAATTTCTTTCCATAAACTACTCAGCTTTTGCTTGATTTTCTTTTTCGGTAAGGATGGTCAGCATACGAGCGATGTCCTTTCCTGCCTTTCTGATTTTAGAGGTATCTTCTATGGGGGAGACAGCATGATTGAGCTTCATCTGTGCAAGATTGGCTCTTTCCGATGCAAGACGCTCACGCAAATCAGCAATTGACATTTCACGAATTTCGTTGGCTTTCATTTTTTCTCCTCCATTCAATTATTGTTCAACATAATCTCTACGAACCACAAACTTGGTAGTAACAGGAAGCTTCTGTGCACCAAGACGAAGTGCTTCTTTTGCAATTTCCAAGGGAACACCCTCAGCTTCGATAATCATACGACCGGGAGTGATGGGCGCAACGAATCCTTCGGGATTACCTTTACCTTTACCCATACGCACTTCGGCAGGTTTCTTAGTGTAAGGCTTGTCGGGAAATACACGAATCCAGATTTTTCCTTCGCGTTTCATATAACGCACCACAGCCTGACGCGCAGCTTCAATCTGCTGGCCGGTGAGCCAGCAAGACTCCAATGTCTTAATACCGAAAGAACCGAAAGAGAGTTCTGTACCACGATGGGCATTTCCTTTCATGCGTCCTTTCTGCTGCCTTCTAAACTTTGTTTTCTTTGGTTGTAACATTGTCTATAAGTTTTAACTAATAATCCATTTACTCCTCAAAAGTAGCTAAGTATCTGATTCATTGCGGCTTGAACATAACTTGCCCTGTTTGACGGATTGCAAAGGTAAAACAATTCTTCGAAGATGCAAACTTTTTTAGCAAAAAAATCAATATTTTCGACACGAAAATTTTAAAGACAAAACTGCTTGCCACAGGAAGTTACAAAAATGAAAGAATTCTACGAAATGTCATTTTTGACACGAATGAAGAAGAGCGGAAAACAGAAAAGGAGAGGCAGAAGAGAGAATACCATTCCTCCGATTGTACCCAACTCTCTTCATTTTATTAAGAAACCAGGACCGGACTGTCTGGATGGAATGGTTTTGAACCAGCACGGCGGCCTATCTGAGACAGTTGCGTTACACAGAGAGATTCCAGATCTGATGTACTTTGACAAATTATCCTCTGCTTGGGAGCCAAAATCGGCGACATGGGCTCTATGAAGCTGGTCCGACGGCAGCTGTGAAAGGCAAAATGGCTAAGAAATCACACTTTTACGCAGAAACTTTTGGAAGTTTGCGGAATTGAGGTTATGTGAAAATCACCCCCTTAAAATTGAAATCTGCAGTCTACACAAGAGAGAAAGCAGGGAGAAGTTTTTTGACCGAAAACTATGAAAAAGTTACTCGTATTTTGATTATTTCATAGTTTTTGATTATTTTTGGCTCAGTTAATACATTTAGTGATGAAAAGGAAGATTACTGAACAACTCGTTGCTTGGAAAAATAGACCGAACCACAAACCCCTCATCCTTCAAGGAGCACGACAGGTAGGAAAATCATATATCCTCGAAAAATTCGGAGAAGAATACTATAAGAACCATGTCAGAATCAGTCTCGACCTCGTTCCTGATGTTCGCAACTTCCTAAAGGAAAACATCAATCCTTTGGAAGTTATCGCATATCTCGAATCTCTTTACAATGTTAGAATCACTCCGCACGACACCTTGATCATCCTCGATGAGATCCAAGACTGCAAGCGTGCCCTCCTTGCATTGAAATACTTCCAAGAAGAATATCCTCAGTATGATATCGTTGCTGCAGGTAGTCTCCTCGGAGTTGCAGTAAACAAGGGAGAAAAAGAACAGGAAGAAGACGAAAACACATCAATCGTCGCAAACGAAGCAGAAGAGGACTTCTCATACCCAGTAGGAAAGGTAGATGAACTCACCCTTTACCCTATGGACTTTGAAGAGTTTCTTTGGGCGACTAATAACGATGTCCTTGCCGAAGATATACGCGATCACTACAAGACCAATGAAGGACTTTCAGAATCTGTTCACAAAATGGCGCTTGACCTCTATCAGAAATATCTCGTAGTCGGAGGAATGCCTGAATCGGTAAAGAAATTTGTCGAGACACATAGCTTTATTGAGTGCCGCGCAGTTCAGCAGACCATTCTTAACGGATACGACTCCGACATGGGCAAATATGCCAAGCCTGCAACCACAGTCAAGATTAAGGCATGCTGGAACTCCATTCCTGCACAACTCGCAAAAGAGAACAAGAAATTCCAATATAAGCTCGCAAAGAAAGGAGGTACTGCAAAGATCTTCGGAGAAGCCATCAATTGGCTCATCCTCTCTGGCACAGTCCATAAATGTAAACTCGTCAGCCACGGAAACATTCCGTTGACCGCATACGAAGATGACAGCGACTTCAAGATTTACCTCTCTGATGTAGGACTACTCGGAGCAAAAGCGCAGATGCCAATAACAATGCTTCTAAACGCAGTTGAAACCGACAATACATTCCTAGGAGCTGTAGCCGAGAACTATGTTGCACAAGCTCTCAGAGCCAATGGAATCGACCTGCGATATTGGAAGAACGACAATACAGCTGAACTGGAATTCGTAATTCAAGACCAGATGAGTGTAATTCCGGTAGAGGTCAAAAAAGGCACAAAGGTGAAGGCAATCAGTATGAACACCTTCGTCCAGGAATACAAAAGCCAGGTAGCATACCGAATCTCCAGCAAGAACTTTGGTTTTGGCAACGGCATCAAGTCCATCCCGCTATATGCAGCATTCTGCATTAAAGCCGAGTAAAAATATATTCGTGGACAAACGGGGGACAAAGTTGAAACCGCAAAAACGACAAATAGGGCCAAAAGATGTTTGATCAATCCATCAATCAAAATTTCTTCACATTCATCTATCCCTGATAATTCTGTTGCTATGACACAGAAAAAGGGAGGATGACCCTATTTGGTCACCCTCTTATTTGTGTGCCTCGGACGGGACTTGAACCCGTACAGGCATTGCTGCCCACAGGATTTTAAGTCCTGCGTGTCTACCAATTCCACCACCAAGGCATTATCCAATTACACCGGACAAAGTGCAAATATAGTAAATTTCTTTATATACCGTTCAAAAAAGTCTTCGCTATCCCCTTTTCCTGTACGAAAGCATCGCCCAGGCGAAAATAATTACGAAAAATACAACCAAAGGATAGATATATTGCATAAGATCCGCAAGAGTGCTGCCTTTTAGATAAATAAGCTTCATAATCTCGGCAAAATATGTCATCGGATTAATGGCAGCTATGACTTGAGCCCACTCAGGCATACTACTGATCGGAGTCAGGATTCCGCTCATGAGGATAATGATGATGATAAGGAAGAACATGGTGAACATGGCCTGCTGCATAGTCGAAGAGTAATTGGAGATGAGCAGCCCCATGGCTGAGATCCCTAATATGAAGAATATAGAAATCCCATAAAGAAGAAAAATACTTCCCTTTGGCTGCAACCCGAACATCAGATATGAGACAAGTATCGCGATTGAGAGCACTATGACCCCGATAATCCAATACGGAATGAGTTTGCCTGCAATAAATGCGAATTTGGACACAGGTGTAACATTTATCTGTTCTATGGTTCCAGACTCCTTCTCTGCTACAATGTTCATAGATGGAAGGAAACCTACCAAGAGAGTAACAATAAGGACAATAAGAGCAGGAATCATAGGAATCTTATAATCCATTGAAGGGTTGAACCAATAATATGGCTCGACAGAAATACCTCCCATGGTATTGAGAGTTATTGCCCCTTGCGCGAAGTTCATCTGTGCTGCAAAGTCAATAATAATCACATTAAGATACGACGTACCGAATCCCGCCTTACTGCCATTGACAGCATTTGCGAGGACCATCAGGGATGACGTACGGTCATTGACGAGTTCTTTTTCAAAGCCGTTAGGAATTTCTATAACCATATCTGCGACACCGCTGCTAATATGGTCATTTGCCTCCCTCTTGTTCATCGCAACGGCAGTAATATTGAAATAAGAGGTAGAAGATATCTTATTTATCAGCTTTGCGGAGAGCGGAGTGTGATCATAGTCCAGAACAGAGATATTGACACTCTTGATCTCCATGGTAGTAGCCCATGGAAAAACCAGCATAACCAGAGCCGGCAACAATGGTATGAGAACCAGTAGGAAGCGATCCCTCCAGATTTGCTTGAATTCTTTTTCTATAAGATACTTTATCATAACCTGTTCTTGAATGTCAAAATACTTGCACTTACAATCACTACCAAAAAACCGCACAATATCAGGACACTGTCCATACAGTAACGTATATCCAGTCCCTGAATCATCATAACCTTCATAGCCTCTATATACCATTTGGCCGGTATAAAATGCGAGACATATTGCAAAACAACAGGGATACTCTCAATCGGGAAAAGCATACCGGAAAGAAGAAGAGTAGGAAGCATAAAAACCATACTTGAGATAAGGATTGCCTCCTCCTGTGTATTCACTATTGTGGAAACGAATATTCCGAGACTCAGAGAGACCATAATGAAGAGCATGGAGACAACGATAACCCAAAATAGACTTCCGGAGAGTGGTACTTTGAGAAGATGGACAGAGAGAAAGATAATAGTCACAAGATTCACCACTGACAATGTGAAATATGGTATCGCCTTGGCCAGGATTATCGATACAGGCTTGACCGGGCTCACAAGCAACACCTCCATTGTCCCTCTCTGTTTCTCCCTTACGATTGAGACTGAGGTCATCATCGCGCAGACAAGCATAAGGATCATTCCCATAACACCTGGAACAAAATTGAATGAGCTCTTCATCTGTGGATTATAAAGCATCTTGGTGTTTACATTAATCATCACAGGGGGGAGCAGAGTCTCTGTGGCATTCAGCATACTCTCCATCATCAGTTCCTGCCGGCAGGAGGCGATAATACTGTTCAGATAAAAGGATGCCATCTGACCTATGTTCATATCTGTACCGTCAACCAGAATCTGAATTGCACCCTGACCATCGTGAACCACCCTATGGTAAAAGTTCTCTTCAAATGCTATGATGACCTGAGCTTTGTTACTGAGCATCACCCTTTCGAAGCCTGACCTCTCCTTTATGTAGTGAGATACAGTAAAATAGGGGCTTGCATCGACCTGAGTGACTATTCTTTCGGTGATTATGTCCATTGACGGGGCATAGACTGCAACCTTTACACTTTTGAGCTCTGTCGAAAGTGCAAAACCAAATAGAAGAATCATCACCACCGGCATTACCAACAGCACCATCAGTGTTCTGGTATCCCTGAGAATGTGGCTGAACTCCTTCTTTACAAAGGAAATGAATGTTCTGAAACTTTTCATTCGTCCCTTTTGGCCCTCCTTGCCAAAGTATGGAAAACCTGATCCATATTTTCAGCGTTATACATTTGCTTCAGACGGGCTGGTGTATCAAGTGCCTCAATACGGCCATCAACCATGATTGACACTCTGTTACAATACTCCGCCTCGTCCATATAATGCGTTGTCACGAATATGGTTATTCCCTGTTCTGCAGCATCGTAGATCATCTCCCAGAAACCTCTTCTGGTAGCTGGATCCACCCCACCGGTCGGCTCGTCCAGAAAGACAATCTTCGGATTGTGTATGATGGCTACTGAAAATGCCAGTTTCTGCTTCCATCCCAATGGGAGAGAGCGAACAAGGGAGTTCTTCTGCTTACGCAGATCGAGCCTATCCAAAAGCAACTCAGTCTTACGTTCTATCTCATCCTCCTTCAAGCCATATATTCCTCCGAACAAGCGTATATTTTCCCAAACCTTCAAATCTTCGTAAAGCGAGAATTTTTGGCTCATATAGCCTATCTCCCTCTTGATTTTGCGTACGTGCCACTTGAGGTCATAACCGGCTATACATACCTGACCGTCAGTCATTGTGCTGATTCCACACAACATCTTCATAGCTGTGGTCTTTCCTGCACCGTTAGCCCCGAGGAAACCGAAAATCTCACCTTTGTGAACGGTAAAGGATATATGATCTACAGCGGTAAAGTTCCCGAACTGTTTGGTAAGCCCCTCTGCCCTGATAACGTCACCCTCGCTGAGAAAGCCCTCCTCCAAAGGTTGTATGAATTTCCTGAACTTCATGATTATCTGTTTATTGTGTCAAGATACATGTAGCAATCCTCTATATTCGGGGCGATTGCCTTTATTTCTACATCATCAAATCCCCTGGAAAGCAGGCTTGAGTGCAAAGAGTCTATTACATCGGCAGATACAGATTTGTTCATAACAATATGATGAGTATCACCAAATGCAAAACAGCTGTGTACTCTGTCATCCGCCCTGAGCGCCTTGAGAAGGGCTGGCATCCTGCTTCCTTTCACGCTCAGAAGTGTCCTGTCAAATTTAGAGATGATGCCGGAGGGGGAGTCCGTATCCATGAACGATCCATTGTGGATGAGGGCTATCCTGTCACAAAGGGTTGCCTCGTCCATGTATGGAGTGGAAACAATTATTGAAAGACCCTGTTCTTTAAGCCTCTTGAGCATGACCCAGAACTCTTTTCTAGAGACAGGATCAACACCGGTTGTAGGCTCGTCCAGAAAAAGGACATCAGGTCGGTGGATAAGGGCACAAGAGAGCGCCAACTTCTGTTTCATACCTCCGGAAAGGGCTCCGGCCTTGCGTTTTTCAAATGGTTCTATCTGAGAATAAATATCCTTAACTGTTTCATAATTATCCTTAAGAGTAGTCCCGAAGAGTGTCGCGAAAAAATTGATATTCTCCCTGACGCTCAAATCCTGATAGAGGGAAAACTTTCCAGGCATATAACCGACCCTCTTACGTATCTCCTTGTAGTCCTTTACTATATCATAACCACATACCGAAGCTGTTCCCGAATCAGGCAGCAGAAGAGTGGTCAATATCCTGAACAAGGTTGTCTTTCCGGCACCATCCGGACCGATAAGCCCAAAGAGTTCCCCTTTATCGACACTCAACGATACCCCCTTCAAGGCACTGACCTTCCTGGAATAACTTTTTACAATATCTTCAGCGACAACTGTAAACATCAGCGGAATTTTACATCTCCATACATCCCTATTTTCACATAGCCGTCATTTACAAAAGATATCTTGACAGCATAGACCAAGTTCACCCTTTCATCTCTGGTCTGAATCGTTTTGGGTGTAAACTCTGCTGCATCTGATATCCATGAGACACGACCCTGATACTCTCTCAAACCTTTTCCCGAATCATCAGCATAAATAGTAACAGGCTGTCCCAATTTAACATCTGCAAGCTGGGATGCAGAAATATATGCTCTGAGTGTCATATTGGATACATCTGCTACCTTGAAAAGAGGTCTTCCGGCACCGGTGAGTTCTCCGGCCTTCGCATATCTTACAAGCACTGTTCCTGTAATGGGTGAGGTCACTCTGCACCTTGCGAGTCTTTCGTTAACCTGTTCGATTTGCGTCTGTAACGAAAGTACTTCTGCATCTATGGCCGCATTTGTCTGATTTAGCGATGCGACAGTCGCTTCATATTCACTTTCGAGGATAGATATTGAAGAGTTCAAGTCATCAAGTTGTTTCTGGTTTGCAGACTTGGCATCTATCAGGTTCTTTACCCTTTTGCGTTCTTTTTTGTTTACCTCTATCCTTTGGGAAAGAGATGCAGTCTGCACGGTAACGTCCACTTTCTTGGTCAACGCAGCCTGAATACCGGCTTCTATGCGGCATTTCTGAAGGTAGAGCTGAACGGTGTCTATCAACCCGTATTCCTGCCCTGCATACAAGAGAGAACCCTCTGTCACATTCAATTCTATTATTCTGCCGTCAGCCTCAGACGACACTGTAACCTCTTCTGCTTCAAAAGTTCCAGAAGCATCGTAATCGTTGTGATTCCCGCCGCACGATACAACACAGCTCAATGCGGCTGCAGCAACCAAAAGAAATAAGTTTCTCGTCATTACGTTTTATATCTTAGCCGTTAAATGTTTTTTATATTCTTTAATTCATAAAGGGACTTCATAAGTTCTATCTTATGAAGAATGAGCTGTTTCTTAGCTACATCCTCCTTACTTATGCTATGTATCAGATCAGTTGCATTCTTCGTACCGTTCTCTACTCCTGTCTCGACAGACTTACGAATCTTCTCCATCAGCTTCACTATCTCTGAATCATCATTTACGACACTTATATACCTTCTTACTTCAGAGACCTTTTCGTTTGCCTGAAGCATGTTATTATATAAGAATGTTTCTCGTACGGCCTCTACCTGCTGCTTATTGTATTTCACAGCTTTCTTCCCGTAGCTGATACTGTATAGTTCGGAGATATTCCACTGTAGTGAAACGCCTGCAATGGCATAAGGTCTGAAAGAGTCATTGAATATATCGAAGGCTGGACGGCCAAATCCTCCTCGTGCAAAGAGTTTAAGCTCAGGCATTCCACCCGCTATCCAATATTTGAGTTGAGTGTCAATCTGTTCCAGCCTTGCATCGTACAATTCCAGTTCAGGTCTTTTTACCTGTGCTGAAATAATCGTATCGAGAAGGTACTCCATGTCAACATTCTCATCCAGAGGAGCAACGAGCATATCAGGAGAGTCTATCTTGACTCCTGTCATAAGAGAAAGCATTCCAAGATATGCCTCAAGTCTGGATTCTACATCCGCTACATTTTGTTTTTGAGTGAGTATCTCCACCTGAATTAGATCCAGATCTGAGTCATTTGCCACACCATTGCGTATGCACTCAACTACCCTTTCGTACTCAGTATCCAACTGGCCTAGCATAATATCGGTAAGACGCCTCTGTTCCTTCAGAAGTAGTATGCCAAAATATATTCCGTTTACCTGTTCACGAAGGGAGTACATGTTGATATTGTGCTCTTGCTTGTCAATCTTCGACTTGGCTTTAATATTGGCCCTCTCAGCTGCTATCTCTCCGCCATCCCATAGTACCTGCGATATTTCAATGACGGTATTATAGTGGTCGCGACTATAGTCGGGTGCCACCACTCCGTCCGGCAGGAAAGGTAACGTGAGCGACTCAGTCTGCCATGAGGCGGAAGCCGAGAATGAGATCTGAGGAAAGTATTTTGTATAGGCATTTTTCAATGTAAACTCCTCAGCCTTTTCGAGAAGGTCATACCTTTTTACGAGGGGATAGTTCATATCTACCAGCCTGTAGCACTCTTCCAAGGTATAAATTTGCTGTGCTTCGAGCTTACAAGGCTGGAAGCACAGCAGAAGGAACGACAATATCGTGTATAAAAATCTTTTCATATTTACTATAAGGCAAATAAACTGCAAATTTAATATTTTTTCGGATACAAAATGATTTGTCAGTTTTTTTTTGAATCAACCAACGTTTATGCTATATTTGTAGTTGAAACTAACCGAAAAAGTAAATTCATTATGAGCAGAAAACTATTTTTAAAATCAGTAGTTATCTTCTCTGTTCTTTTTATGATTTATTCTTGCGTAAAGCAAGAGTTCGACCCTGAAAATCTGAACACCGAGATAACAATTGCGGGTGATGGTATTACTATACCCTTGGGAAACACTCTGCCAGTCAAGAGTTCTGACTTGCTCAAAAAAGTAGACTCCAGCCTGGTTTGCATTTTGGATGATGGAACTTTAGCCTTGACTATCTCTGATTCCACATCACTCGGAGAGTATCTTCCTGACATTTCATCTATGATTTCATTCCCCGATATCAGTGCAGAGACTTCGTTTGATGTACCCTTTATCGTCCTTCCTGATGAGATTTCGATTGACATTTCACAGAATTTCGAAATCACTGTCATAGATGCAAGTCAAGTACGTCCCGAGATTGTCGCAATAGACCATGTAATATTTAACGATGTTTATTTTGTTCTTGACTACTCTTTCCTTAATATTCCAGAAACAGGTGCTGCAATTGACTTTGATGCGAATCTTCAGGTTGAGATGCCCTCAATAATTCTTTTGGATCAAAACGATTCCAGAGTCAACGGCAATATTGTAACACTTACTGCTCCATACAAAAACGGCAGATTCGACGTTGACCCCGTCCGTATTGAAGGTTTCAGCCTTGCGGAATATGATTTTTCTTCAGGAACAGATCTCACAAAAGAGATTGTAATATCTGGAAAAATCAATGTGAGCGGAGAGATCACAGACCCATCTGTCCTCGGAACACCGATTACCAACAAGATGAATATCGGGATAGAAAACATCAGCATCAGCAATATTTCAGGAAAAATTGACTACAAGACTGATCCCATATCCAAGAAAATCAATCTGGACAATATTCCTGCGTTTCTGAAGAACGATGACATCTGTCTGGATCTGTACAATCCCTACATATTGATCGATGCAACAACAAATATCGGAATTCCCATGAAGGCAGATGTCTCCATCAATGGCGCCATAGATGCTTCTCTTGAATTCCCGGTATCTTCTTCATGGAATAATTTCGAGAGCGAAAAGTACTGGCTCGGTATGAATGTCGGCACTATCCCGGAAGACTATACTTTCGTTGAAATCGAAAACCTGACCTCTGTCTTGAGACCTATACCTGAAGAATTGGACATAACACTCAAAGCCGGCACCATCAAGGAAGAAAAGGCTGTTTTCGAAATTGCAGCCTCATACGACATGGATGTCAATTACCAGGTAGTGCTGCCTTTTGCATTCGGAAACGACTTCAGTTTTGTTTACAAGGACTCCATAGCTATCTCTAAAGATATTTCTGACGCTCTTAAAGCCACTGCTTTACAGCTTGGTGGCAAATTTATTAACGGTTTCCCTCTTCAGCTTGATCTGGAAATCTGTCTGATTGACCAGGACAACAATTCTATCGAGCTAGAAAAACCCGCATTCCAGAGAATCAGTTCATGCAATCCTGACGGAACCCCCTCTGAATCTAAATTGAACCTTGATATAAAACTCAAGGACAACAAGTATTCAGGTACGATAAAAGCCATAGGATTCAAGGTTAGTGCAACACCAGAAGACGCAGTCGGTGTCTCTTTGAACAAGGATGCCTATCTTCAGATTTTCCTAACTGCAACATTCCCAGAAGGAATAACACTTGATTTAGAGAATTACAAATAATAGAATACCATGCGTAAAAGATACATTATTTTAGCCCTTTGCTTACTGACAAGTGTTTTCTGTTCTTACGGACAGACACTCAGAAGTAGCTATTTTCTGGACAACTCTCTATACAGATACAGGCTAAATCCTGCATTTGCCCCCAATGCTGACTACTTCGGATTACCGATTATATCAAACACCGGAGTAGGTGTCTACAGTAATCTTGGACCAGCCAACGTACTGTTTCCCAAAAACGGTGAACTCTACACATTCCTCAACAGAAATGTCACACTAGAGGAGTTCATGAGCAAACTGCCTGCAACACCTGCTGCAGATGTGAGCTTCGACACAGACCTTCTCTCATTCGGTTTCTATTCCAGCAAATACTCCTACTGGACTGTAAATTTCGGACTCTCCTTGGATGCAGGAGTAGGCATCTCTCGAGACTTTCTGGAATTCATAAAGAGTGGGGTTCCTGATAAATCCAGAAAATACAAACTTGACGGATTCAATGCAAATGCCCTTGCCTCACTGAGTGCCTCAATTGGTTATTCAAGAGAGCTGTCAAATTTGGTAAAAGGCCTCAGAGTCGGAGGTGCTGTAAAATTGTACATTCCAGCAGCCTATATGTCACTGGACCTTGGTGATTCTTATCTTGAACTGAGCGATGAAAAATGGGTGGTCAATGCCAATGCAAACGGTCTGATATCTTCATCTTTCTTCAGACTCGTTCCTCCCAAAGCGCCGGGACAGTCTCCTGATTTCACATTCAACACCAGCAATATTTCACCTGCCGGATATGGTTTCTCCATAGATTTGGGTATCGAGTACAGATTGAGCGTGGGGTCTATTATGGACGGTCTCTCCATTTCGGCATCTGTTGTCGATTTAGGAGCCCAGTTTCTCTCGGCAAAATATATCCAGACGCTACACTCCGCAGGAAATGTCGAATATAATGGTTTTAGGGATATAGATGCGAGCAAACTTGACCAATTAAATTTCGAAGAGACTCTCGACCAGCTTTCGAATGACTTCCTGGCTCTTGCAAACTTTGAAGAGAAGGTTACCGAAAACGGCATCCAGATTCTCTCCACTCCTAAGGTGTACGCAGGCGTTGAAATGCCATTACTTAACAATTTAATGAGTCTTGGCGTGCTGTACAGCGGAAAATTCTCATACAATGGAAGAATTACCAATGAACTGCAGCTCTCCTATTCACTCACTCCATGTAAGTGGTTCAACCTCGGAGTAAGCTGGTCATTCCTTAACAACTACAAGTCATTGGGCTGGATTGTGGAATTCTCTCCCAAAAGGGGTATAAACTTATACATCGGAAGTGACTATATGTTCTTTGATGTAATGCCCAAGTATTACCTTCCTATAGACAAGATTTGGACCGACGTGAGATTTGGTATATCATTTAAACTCGGTTCAAAATATATCTAATAGTCAGCCAGCAATAAACGAGTTCTGCGCAGCAGGACGAAAGAGATTGTGGGAGGGGCCAAAGTGAAGCGAAGCGAAACGGAGTCCTCTCAGAAGCAAGATGCTGCCTCCGCGTAGAACAGTATAAAAAAAGGGGATGTCTTAAAGAGTCATCCCCTGTTGTTATTTTCTTGCCTTTTGAGGAAAATCATTCTTCGGTTTTGCAACCGGCGGAACAGGATCTTTACCATATATGGATCTGTATATATTGAAAAAGTCCCCTTTCTGATACGCAACAACCAGCTCCTCTGTCATTTTGTCTTCTCCTTCGGGATCATAGGGAGCCTTCATGTCCGAGCCGAACAGTTTTGCGACTCCCTGCCAGAACCCTGCAGCAATCTTGCTCTTGTAGTTCTTGATTATTTCGTAGGGAGTAATGCCTGTTTCTCTGTCAATGAGTCTTAGCAAAAGTTTCCCCTGTGAGACTGTCATGTCTCTGATAGCATCTTCAAAAGTATCGAAAAGACGATCCTGAAGATGGTTTATATATTTCTTTTGATCACGCTTTCTCATCTGCTCGGCTGTAATGGTAGAATCGGCCTCGAAGAGTATCTCTTTTGCCACCAGAGCATAGGGATAAACCTTTGCAAAATTATAGACAAGACGATAATACTTTCGCCACTCCCTCCCCTTTCTCTTGGCGACAATGACAGCAGGCTCAATCTCATCGTAATAGAGAGTATCGACTGCCACTGTGCTCGATGGTATCTCACAAGTCCATACAGCTCCTCTTAGAACGGACGGAAACGTGCAGACAAACAAGACAAGTGACACAAAAAGATGACACACTCTTCTTTTCATCCTTGATAGATCTAAAATAGCAAATCTCCTTTTCAGATAATTGCAGTTATTATATAGTAGAGCATAACCCCGGACGCTGTCAGCTTAAGACCTGTTCCAAATAGAAAACCGATGAACGAGCCTATTGCTGACTTTAAAGATCCGGTGAAGGATTTTCCTTCTACTATTGCCTCTGCAAGAAACGCACCAACAAACGAACCTGTTATCATCCCCAAAGGAGGAAAGAAGAATATCCCAACCAGCATACCTGCCGTGGCGCCCCTGGATGCAGCTTTGGAGCCACCGCTAAACTTGGTAAAAAAAGCCGGGACAATATAGTCCAGAGCTGTTACAACAATAGTGACACCCAGCATTGTCCACATAAGTGTGGAGGAGAGCGACGAACTGACACTCTCGGGTCCTAAAAAATAGAGTAGTCCAAGAGCGGCCAGACTAAGAGGAGGTCCCGGGAGGACAGGCACTATAGAGCCTATTACCCCGAGAACCCCCACTAGAACTGCAGATACGATTATCAATAAATCCATCACTAATTGGCCATTTCAGCCTCAACAGCTTCGGTTGTATGAGGAAGACGCTTGCTACCGAGCAATCTGCATCCTGTTTCAGTAATCAGAATGTCATCTTCGATTCTGATACCGCCGAAGTTATAATACTTTTCTTCAAGCAGAGGGAAATTGATGAATCGTGTATTGATTCCTTCGTTTTTCCATTTTTCGATAAGTGCCGGAATGAAATAGAGACCCGGTTCGTCGGTAATTACATGTCCGGGTTCGAGCATCTTACCCATACGGAGGGAGCCGAGTCCGAACTGTGTAGAACGCTTGTAGGTGTCATCGTATCCGACATAATTTTCGCCCAAATCCTCCATATCATGAACATCAAGTCCCATATTGTGTCCCAGACCGTGAGGCATAAAGAGAGCGTGAGCACCTTCAGCTACGATTTCATCAACATCTCCCTTGAGGATACCCACATTTACCAATCCTTGGGCAATCAGACGCGACATCTTCAGATGAACATCTGTGTATGTAATACCTGGACGTGATATTGAAATTACAAGGTCATTAGCTGCAGAGACGATATCATATATCTCCTTCTGCTGAGTGGTGAATTTTCCTGAAGAGGGAATAGTTCTGGTAAAATCTGAACAGTAGTTTGAATTGGTTTCAGCACCCGCATCTATTACCAGAAGACGACCTTCCGTCAGATACTGATGATGGGAATGGTTATGGAGAGTCTCTCCGTTCTGCGAAAGAATTATGGGGAATGAAGGCATCAGACCTTGCGAAATTGCTATTCCCTCCATTATTCCGACAAGTTCCTGTTCAAGAACTCCGAGTTTTGCCATCTTCATGGCTGTATAGTGCATTGCATATCCGATATCGCAAGCCTTGTCGATTTCTGCGATTTCGCATGTCTGTTTCACAAGACGGAGCGATACTACAGCCTTGATAAACTCTACAGAAGCACCCGCCTTCATATCATCAAATCCGATTCCAAGCATCTTGTGAAGCTGGATCATGTTATGGTATCGGTAAGGGGGCAGATAATGAACCTTTCTTCCCTGACTGAGCGCCTTTGCAACATACTCTGAAAGTTCAGACAGAGGAAGACTCTTTGCCACGCCGACAGAAGCAGCCTTGTCCCTGATGAAGGGCTGGGGACCCATCCAGATGATATCATCGATATCGACATCGTTTCCAAAAATTATCTCTTCATCAGAATCCAAGTCGATAATAGCAGCAAGATCGGGATCGGTGAGTCCGAAGAAATAATTAAAGGTACTATCCTGACGATATCTGTAGGTGTTTCCGGGATAATTCACTGAAGCTTCTGAAGTTCCCAGGAAGAGGAGTATACCGTTGCTCACTTTTGATTTTAGAGCAGCTCTTCTTTGTACATAAATCTCTTTTTCAAACATAGTATGAATAGTTAAATAATTATCAATATCTCTACAAAGGTAAGAAAAAAAAGCGACCCCGTTGTTTGGGGTCGCCCTTTATGTATAGATTATTTTTCCTGACTACTTGGTTGCATTTTCCAGACGTTTCATCATGACAAACATAAAGATTGCAGAGATGAGACAGAGTACGAGGAATACAGACCATACGACTGTGAGGTTGAGACCGCCCCAGAGGAAGCCTCCTACTGATACTAGCATGTTACCGATAGCTGTAGCCACG
>JAQXKS010000007.1 GCA_029010575.1 Bacteroidales bacterium
GCGCGCATTCTTGGTGGCCTCCTCAATCATAGACGGTTTAATGTCATTGAGTCCCTCATACTTAAACTCTATAGGATTATTCCAGTTATTGGAATCAAATACAATTCCCTCCTTGATCAGTTCTGACTGCTTTTTCATCAAATCAAGAGCCAGATCCACCTTGTCAGTACAAAGAGTAATAACATTGGTTACAATGTATCTGTAGATACGGTCATTGCTGCCATACTCATTTGCGAACTTATCAGAAATCGAAGGAAGAGAGACAGAAATTTCGGATTCATCCATACCTGCAGACTTAAGAAAATCTATTACGATGGCATTTTTGACAGCTGTCTGCTCATAGAGGGCACCAAGGTCATCGGAAACAATCTTATAGACCAAAGGCCATATAACCTTGTCCGATTTAACTTCCCTTTCACACAAGCCCTTAACATCTACAACCCTATCATAAGAGCGGTAATTGCTAACCGCTTTAGGAATCTGAAAGCCTAATACCATCAGTCCCAACATTATGGCAATGCCACTATAAATTCTTGATTTTTCCATAGAAAATATTTTTGTTTACAAAATAAGCAAAAAATATGCTACCTTTGTCCAAAACGAAACTTTTTTAATATGAAACATCACATTACCCTGCTACTAACCACGCTATTTCTCATTCCTATCCTTATAGGGTGTAAGGAAAAAACAATCATTGAGAAAGAAACCGAGCCCACCAACAATACTGAAATAGTGGATGTATCAGCGGAGAGAGTCACATTTTTCATTGAAAGTGACAATGCTACAGAGTATGCATACATATTGGGAGAAAGCACTTTGGAAAACATCACAGCTGAAGCGCTTTTCCTCAAAGCGACAGAAGAAGGCAGTAAAGGAAAATTCAATCTTGAACAACCGTCAGATAAAGTGAAGATTGAAATCACCCTGAAGGTAAGACGCAACAAAGAATACAAGCTTTACACTGCAGTAAAGAAAGAGAAGTATTCCGATGTGGCGTTAGTCGAATTCAATACATCATTCGACTACACAGAGCCCATAACTGTAGAGAACATAGAGCCTCGTTCGTTCACATACCACATTAAGAGGGAACAGGGCTGGAATTCATACAAACATTGCGTAGTCAGAAAAGTTGACTACATAGCAGTAAGAAATATGCTTGCCGGGCTGGTAGATGTAACACCCGCATCTTACAACGAATCGTTCGGTCACCTCTCATCAGAGGATATTACCGTAGATCTCGACAAGTGCTTTAAGGATGGAGATTCAGAAGCACAAGAATGGGGCATTTATCCGGATGCCTGCTATATGATAATCGCATCCCCTGTTGACGAAGAGGGCAGAGTAATCGGTGGAATTTCAATTGTGAAAGAGTTTAATACAGCCAAAGCCCCTGAATCAGAAGGAAAAATCGCAATAGAGATTACAGCACTCTCATCGGTAAGTGCATCAATCCGGTTCACACCCGATGCTCAAATCACCGAGTATTATTACACAGTCCTGACCAAGAAAGACTACAAACAAATATTGGATGAGGGTCTCGAATCTGTAAAGGCTGCTGCCTATATGACCTACGAGAACCCTGAGTCATCACAGGTCACATACGATTTGACAGACCTGGTTCCAAATACTGAATATGTCATAATGGCCGGAGGGTTTGATGATAACGAAGCTGAATTCTTCGACCACAGCCACACATTCAAGACAGAAGCGCCAAGTGGTCCCGTATCCGAAATCACAATAGAAAAAACTGGCATTACTGCAAATGCTGCCGACTTTAACGTCAAGGTAACAAATTGTTCAGACCTGCGGATTGTCTGCGCGACCAAAAAAGCAGTTGATGACGTTCTGGTTTACCACAGTCTGGAGACTGCAATCTACCAGAACGGTATCTTCTGTGAAGCCTCTGATCTGAACAAGGCCCTCAGTGAGAATGGACTGGATGTACATTACGACAATCTCGAGGCAAATACGAAATATGTTTTCGGAGTGGCTGCGACCAACCCCGAAAAGGTACTGACTATAGACACTGTCGAATTTGTTACAGAACCGCTACCCCTTGCAGGCGAGGAGTACAGGGAAAAACTTCCCGGTGAGTGGATATGCGAATATATTGATCAAAACGATAACCACTACTCATTTAAAGTAACAATTGCAGAGGGAGTAAGCGAATCAACGACAAGAGATTACAAAAACGACAATAGACTTGTGATTTTGGGATTTGATCCTTGCGGTGTGGACTACCACTCACCTGAAGATCTTATCGAAAAGGGATATGCCTCGACAATGGAAGAGGCAGAAGCGAACTACGGCCCGAAATGGTTCCTCAAGTTCAGACAAGACGGCTCAATCACCACACCCTACTCCCACCCCAATGAATATGACTATGCCCTTAACTGGAACATGCTCAACTTCGACGGCAAGCAGTATTGGATGCCGGGCATAGCAATGGCCTCCAAGGGGGAAAGCACCGTGTGTAAAGGATTTGATGTGGAAGTATCAGATGATTTCAACACCATAACTATAAAGCCATTCTACCATAAATTCGTTTATGAGGACAGCTATAGGGCATACTACCCAGGAGTCATGAGCAGTGAAAACTGCTACTACCCGACCGATAAGGTGCTGCTTTATACTACTGAAAATGTAGTTCTCAAACGTTACCAACCATAGAGAAGATATTCTTCTTGGAGAATAGTGTCATATAGAAAGCCCTGATTATCAAATGGACAAAATAAGCGATATAAAGGGCCTGCGGACCAAGCGGGCCCTTTAGAGCAAAATAGGCAATATAAAAGCCAAGACAGGCCCATCCCATACAGTTTCTGATGGCAACAGAGGCCGTAGCTCCTATATAAAGTCCGTCCCACATAAAGGCAAGACAGCTCAAAGATGGCATCAGGACCAGCCAGATATAGTACGGTCCTGAACCCTCTATTACACTTTGCTCGGAGGTCATCATCCGAATCATCCAATCACCGCCCCACCAATAAATCACAGTGGAGACAGCAGCAAGCACCCCTGTCCACATAAAGAGTTTGCGGACAGCCTCTCTGAGTGATTTGCCGTCATTTGCCCCTATATACCTGCCAGAGAGGGCCTCCCCGGCATAAGCAAAGCCATCCAGGATATATGAATAGAGCATAAAGAGCTTCATAATTATCGAGCTGACTGCGAGTTCGGTCTCTCCATAGTGGGCCATAAGTGAGGTAAAACCGCAATAAATAAGCATGAAAAAGAGTGATCTGACGAAAAGATTTGCATTAATCACATAAAACTTCTTCATTCCACGCAGATGGATATCCCTGCGCAGATTGATATACTTAATAAGTTTCCCATAATACCTTTTGAGCAGAAACAGTGATAGAAAGAGGCCTGAATACTGGGCAATTACAGTTCCCAATGCTATTCCGGCAAACCCCAGGGGAGTAGTTATTGCAAGGATGGCGCTCGCTGCTATATTTACAACATTCACCACAATATCCACCGCCATGGGAGAGACAGTATTCTGCATGCCAATAAACCACCCCTTGAACGTAAACAAGGCAAGAGTAGCAGGAGCCGCCCAGATTCTGATAAAGAAGTATTGTCTGGAAAGCGTCTCAAGCTCGGGGGTACAATCTATCACCATAAATGCAGCCTCGACGAAGAACCATTGTATGGCAATAAGGAAAAGCGCAGAGACAAAAGCAGTAGCAAGTCCCTTTACAAGATATTTCATGGCATCAGACAGATCTCTTCTGCCATACGCCTGCGCAGTAAGGCCTCCTGTTCCGATACGCAAGAAACCGAAATTCCAGTAAAGTAGATCAAAGAGCATGGAGCCGATGGCAATGGCGCCAATTGCAGCGACATTACCCAATCTTCCGGAGATTGCAATATCGACCATTCCCACAAGAGGAACAGTGATATTGGCCAGAATACTTGGAATAGCCAGCTTCAGAATTCGTTTGTTCATAGCCTGTTATTATCTGTATTTACCCTCTTCATCCAACATTCCCAGGTAGGAACTGTATCTCTCATAGGAGATTCTTCCCTCTTCAACCCCCCTGATTACCGCACAGTCTGGTTCATGGGTATGCGTGCAGGGCTTGTAGCGGCACTCGTGAGAGACCTTGATCATCTCGGGGAAATAATTGGAGATCTCCTCTGGATCAATATCAACTATGCCAAACCCTCTGATTCCCGGAGTATCTATCAGGAATCCTCCTCCCTGCAGCGGATATATTTCATAAAAGGTCGTGGTATGCCTGCCCTGCCTGTATTTGTCAGAAATACCGCCTGTCTTTGGATTCAAAGAAGGATCCAGCGCCTTTATAATAGAAGATTTGCCTACTCCGGAGACACCGCTGAAAAGGGAGAGTCCGACATTTCGGCACTCCTGCCTGAGCATCTCCATTCCCCTGCCGTCATTGACACACAAATCCATGACTGTGTATCCAGCCCCTTCGTAGATGGAGTGGAAGAGGTCGTGAAGAGCCATGAGGTCCGGATCATTTTCATAGAGGTCCATCTTGTTCAGAAGAATCCTTACAGGTACATCATAAGCCTGGCAAGTTACCAGAAACCTGTCAATAAAGGGCCACTTGGTCTGGGGATCAGCAAGGGTGACCACCAGCCATGCACAGTCGACATTGGCAGCTATGATATGATTTTGTCTTGAGAGATTGGTCGAACGTCTTACTACACAGTTCTTTCTGGGCATTACAGCAGTAATGGTACCTTCAGAATATTCAACTATATCCCCCACTGCTACCGGATTGGTAGAGCCTGAACCGGCCAGTCTCAGCCGGCCTCTGACCACTACCGGTTCTGGATTCCACAGAGGAAGGGGCGATACGAAATAGTGACTTCCCGTATGCCTTACTACAGTACCTTTGAGATTTACTTTTGTCATATAGAAACTTTCAATGGGCGCGAATATACGAATTTGTACAAAAATGGTTATCTTTGTGAGATATGTTTTTTAAAAAAGGTGATTTTATGGTAACATTTGAAGAAATAGACTCATATATTGAGAAGGGAATAGCCCTTTTAGATGCTGCGGAACAGCCCCAGGAGCTGTATGATCCGATAAGATACATACTTTCAATCGGCGGAAAAAGAATCAGGCCCAAGCTCTGTCTGCTCACATACTCCCTCTTCAAGGATACTATTGACGATGCTGCCATATATCCTGCGTTAGGTCTTGAAATATTCCATGAATTCACTCTCATTCACGATGACATCATGGATAAGTCCGATATGCGCCGCGGTATGCCAACCGTCCACAAGAAATGGAATGACAACATAGCTATCCTTTCAGGAGATGTAATGTCAATCCTGGCATACAAATACATGGCAAAAGCACCTAAGGACAAACTTCCTGAAATACTCAAACTGTTCACCACCACGGCTATACAGATATGTGAAGGCCAGCAGTACGATATGAATTTCGAAACTGCACCGATAGTGACCACAGATGAGTACATGGAGATGATTGGCCTCAAGACAGCTGTCCTGCTCGGATGTTCGGCAAAGATGGGAGCAATTACAGCCGGGGCATCCATGAGATATGCAGACGCGCTCTACAACTTCGGTTATAATCTGGGCATCTCATTCCAGATCACAGATGACTACCTCGACACATTCGGCGACCCCGCGATATTCGGCAAGAAGATAGGCGGAGATATCGTGAATAACAAAAAGAGCTGGCTCAATGTCGAATGTACAAGAATCGCCAACGGAGAAGAGGCACAAAGATGGAAAGAGATCTGCAGCATGGGAGCAGATGAGGCTGAATCCAAAATCGCTGCCGCCAAGGAGCTTTACATAAAGCTGGGAATCAAGGAAAGAGCAGAGAAAGAGATTGAGAAGTTCTTCACAAGGGCACTTGCCGAACTCGACACTCTTCCCATATCTGAGGAGCAGCTTGAACAGCTTCACAAATACGCACGCAAAATCACCTTCAGAGACAAATAAGGAATGGATAACAAAATAGAAATAATGGCCCCTGCAGGCAACTTTGAAGCACTTGCAGCAGCCATACAGGGAGGGGCGAATTCTGTTTACTTCGGAATCGGAGAACTCAACATGCGTTCCCACTCGGCCAATAACTTTGCTCCTGAAGATTTGAAGAGGATAACGGAGATCTGCGCACAGAACAACGTCAAAAGCTACCTGACTCTCAACATAATCCTCTACGATGAGGAGCTGGAGAAGGCAAAGGAGGTCCTGAACCTTGCAAAAGAGGCAGGAGTGAGCGCAGTCATCGCATCTGATATCTCGGCAATACTGTATGCCCGTTCAATAGGACTTGAAGTGCACATATCCACTCAGGCAAATATCTCCAACATAGAGGCAGTCAGATTCTATGCACAATATGCCGACGTGGTGGTACTGGCAAGGGAGCTCACCCTGACACAGGTGAAAAAGATATATGAAACCATACACAGGGAGAATATATGCGGTCCGGCAGGTGAACCGGTGAGAATCGAGATGTTCTGCCACGGAGCGCTCTGCATGGCAGTATCCGGAAAATGCTATATGAGCCTGCACGAATATAACCACTCCGCCAACAGAGGTTCCTGTTTTCAGGTATGCAGGAGGGGATACAAGGTCACAGATATGGAGACCGGATGGGAAATGGAGATCGACAACAAATACATAATGTCACCTAAAGATCTATGCACCATTGATTTTCTAGATGTAATGACCGATGCCGGAGTCAGGGTACTGAAGATAGAGGGACGCGCCAGATCTGCCGAATATGTCAAGAAAGTAGTCTCAGCTTACCGCAAGGCAGCAGACGCCATAGAGAAAGGAGAGT
The DNA here is from genome assembly GCA_029010575.1 of Bacteroidales bacterium. Lineage (GTDB taxonomy): Bacteria > Bacteroidota > Bacteroidia > Bacteroidales > UBA932 > Coprenecus. The sequence continues at coordinate 6,806 of JAQXKS010000007.1, forward strand.
ACTCAGCCCAGATGACAGTTCCATTGAAAGAGGAGCTCTCGGAGGTATTCAACAGAGGTTTCTGGGGAGGCTACTACCAAGGAGCAAAGCTCGGGGAGTGGTGCAATGTCTACGGCAACAGCGCCACCAAGAAAAAGACCTACATAGGAAGGGTCACCAACTACTTCTCCAAACTTCAAGTAGCAGAGATACAAGTAGAAGCAGCCCCTATAAAGGTCGGAACACACCTGATGATAATAGGGCCTACAACAGGAGTCATAGAGTTCGACATTCCTGAAATCAGAGTAGACTGCCAAAGTGCAGACGAGGCGGTACAGGGAACAGCCTGCTCCATACCCTGCACTGAAAAGGTAAGAAGAGCAGATAAAGTCTTTATTTTTGAATAACATATAATAAAAAGGAATCCCATAGATATGTCTTTTGCGCACCTGCACGTACATACTCAATACTCGATTCTCGACGGCCAGTCCTCCATCGACGGGCTGATCGAAGAGGCAGCCAGACACTCCCAGCCTGCCCTTGCCATAACAGACCATGGTAACATGTTCGGAGTCAAGGAGTTTCTTAATAAAATCGAGAAGCACAACAAGAAAAACGAGCCGATAATCCCTATTCTCGGTTCAGAGGTATATGTCGCACACGGCAGCAGGAAAGAGAGGAAGGGAAGAGAAGACCAGAGTTCTTATCACCTGATACTTCTTGCAAAAAACATAAGAGGCTACCACAATCTGATAAAACTCTCCTCAAAGGCATATATCGAAGGGTTCTACTACAAACCGAGAATCGACCACGAACTTCTTGAGCAATACCACGAAGATATAATATGCTGTTCTGCCTGTCTTGGAGGCGAGATTCCACAGGCAATCCTCGGGGGAGACATGGAAAAGGCCAAAGAGATAGCTTTGTGGTACAAATCCCTCTTCGGAGAGGACTTTTACCTTGAAGTTCAGAGACATCAGACAGATATTCCCGGAGCTAATACCGACACCTTTAGACATCAGCAGATTGTAAATGAGCAGATCTTCAGGTTGGGGGAAGAGCTCGGCATCAAAGTCATAGCCACCAATGATGTCCATTTCGTACGGAAAGAGGATGGCCCCGCACACGACAGGCTCATATGCGTCAGCATGGTTAAAAAGTATAGTGACCAAGGCAGACTCAGATACACCCAGCAGGAGTACCTCAAATCGACTCAGGAGATGATGGAGATCTTTTCAGACCATCCGGAGGTCATTTCCAACACATTGGACATCGTAAATAAAATAGAGACTTACTCGCTCGACAGTGACCCTATTCTTCCTGTATTCCCGCTACCTGAAGGATTCACCGACTCCAATGACTACCTGCAATATCTGACCTACGAAGGTGCGAAAAAGAGATATGGAGATAACCTAACGGACCAGATAAAGGAGCGTATCGACTTTGAACTTGCGACCATCAAGAAGATGGGATTCCCGGATTATTTCCTCATCGTAAGGGACTTCATCGCAGCTGCAAGGGATATGGGTGTCTGGGTAGGTCCTGGACGTGGTTCTGCAGCAGGTTCTGCAGTTGCTTATTGTCTTACAATCACCAATATAGACCCCATTAAATACAACCTTCTGTTCGAGCGTTTCCTCAATCCCGACCGTATCTCCATGCCCGATATTGATATCGATTTTGATGATGAGGGAAGATACAAAGTATTCAAATATGTCGAGGATAAATATGGAAAAGATCATGTATCTCATGTTATAACCTTCGGTACAATGGCGACAAAAAGTGCCATCAAGGATATCGGAAGAGTGGAAGACCTCAGCCTTGACATGACTGACCGCATCAGCAAGATGGTCCCCAGAAAGATTCCGATTGAAGTGGAAGAGGAGGTTGAGGACGAAAAGAACCCTGGAACCAAGATCAAGCGCAAAGTGGTGAAAGAGAAGGATCCTACTATAAAACTGTGCGTGAAGAACATCCCTGAGTTCAACGAACTTGCCAACTCAGACAACACACTCATAGCAGATACATTAAAATATGCCGAACAGCTGGAGGGGAACGTGCGCAATACAGGTGTTCACGCATGCGCTACCATCATAGGCAGGGATGACCTGACAAACTTTATTCCCCTCTGTACAGCCAAAGACAAAGAGAGCGGAAAAGACATACTCGTCTCACAATTCGAAGGTTCCCTCATAGAGTCAGTGGGGATGTTGAAAATGGACTTCCTCGGTCTGAAGACACTCACCATCCTGAAGGACTGTGTGGAGATTATCCGACAGTCAAAGGGAATAGAGCTGGACATCAACAACATACCAATTGATGACAAAGCCACATACGAACTGTTTGCACGCGGTGATACAATAGGAGTATTCCAATTTGAATCCGACGGTATGCAAAGCTGGCTGCAGAAATTGCGCCCCACCCAGTTTGATGACCTGATTGCAATGAACGCCCTCTATAGGCCGGGACCAATGGACTATATCCCTGACTTTATAGACCGCAAGCATGGCAGGAAAAAAATCGAGTATGACCTGCCTGCAATGGAAGAGTACCTTAAAGACACCTATGGAATCACCGTCTACCAGGAACAGGTGATGCTTCTCTCGCAGAAACTTGCCAACTTTACAAAGGGTAAGGCCGACAAACTGAGAAAAGCAATGGGGAAAAAGCAGATCAGCGTTATGGAGGAGCTTCAGAAAGAGTTCTTCGAGGGGGGCAGTTCAAACGGACATCCAGTAGAAATACTCGAGAAGATCTGGAAAGACTGGAGGGCATTTGCCGAATATGCCTTCAACAAATCACATGCGACATGTTACGCCTGGGTCGGATATCAGACAGGATACCTGAAGGCCAACTTCAGAGCGGAATATATGGCTGCAGTGCTCAGCAACAACCTCAATAACATTGAGGAAATCACCAAACTGAGCGATGACTGCAGACGTCACGACCTGAAGATCTTGGGGCCCGATATCAACGAAAGTTACACCAAATTCACCGTAAACAAATCTGGTGCAATTCGTTACGGAATGGGTGGCATCAAGGGAATAGGTTCCAACGCGGTGGAATCCATAATCAAGGTCAGAGAAGAAGGTGGTCTATTCAAGGATATATACGACTTCGTGGAAAGAATCAACCCCGCAATCGTAAACAAGAAGGGTATCGAATCACTGGTATTCTCCGGAGCCTTCGATTCACTTCCTGACATAAACAGAGCCGCATTTTCAGTCGAGACAGCAAAGGACGAGACTTTCCTTGACCAGATAATCCGCTATGCCTCCGACTTCCAGCAGAGTGAGGAGTCATTGAAAAACAGCCTCTTTGGAGGTTCCGACATGATAGCAACAGTAAAACCGGCAATTCCTTCAGTCCCCGAGACAGATACCATAGAACTGCTCAAGCGGGAGAAGAGCCTTGTAGGAATGTATCTTTCATCTCACCCTCTTGACAAGTTCAGAGTCGAAATAGATAACATTGCCACCATGAACCTCTCAACCTACAAAGAGAAAATAGCCGAGCTTGCAAATGAGACAAATCCCAATGCTCAGCCAGAGGATATCATAATATCAGGAATGGTAAGCGAAGTCAAGACATTTCCCAAGGCAAACGGTAACGGGATAGTAGCAAACATCTCCATAGAGGACTTCCAGACTGACTACTCGTTCAAACTCTTTGATAAGGACTATGAGACATTCCTTGGATTTCTCCACCCCCACAAGGCACTGCTGATAAAGGTCGGATTCCGTCCAAGGAAGAGAGCTACTGAAGACAAAACCGGAAACAAGGTATTAGAGACCATCGGCTACTACCCTAAAGTCAAAGCAGTTTCATTGCTGGATACAGCCCGCGAGACACTCTTCAAGGAGTTGACAATAGATCTGCCAATAGTAACAATAGAGCCCCGTTTCAGGAAAGAGTTCAAGAAACTCATATCCAAACACAAGGGCAAGAGCAGACTGACCTTCAAAGTAATAGATAATGATAACAAAGTTGCCGTAGATTTTGTTTCTGGCAAATATCAGATTACCATTCACAATGAAATACTTGACTATCTGAAAGAGAATGGAATCAGCTATAGAATCAAGACAGCTGTTATTTCATAAACATAAGATAGACGGCAAGAATCAGACAGCCGAATGCTGCAAAGTGATTCCATTGGAAAGACTCTCCCTTGAAGACAAGCATCGTAAAGATAGCGAAAACAGAAAGTGAGATAACCTCTTGTATCACCTTAAGCTGAACCAAAGAGAAGGGGCCCCCGTTTCCTATAAAACCAATTCTGTTGGCAGGTACTTGACACATATATTCAAAAAGTGCTATTCCCCACGACAAGAGAATGATGCCTATAAGAGGCCAATTATCCACCACCTTGAGTTCCTGTAACTTAAGATGTCCATACCATGCAAATGTCATGAATATGTTGGATACAACAAGCAGAATAATTGTATAAAGACCACTCATCATCATTTAAGTTTTACATTATCCCACTTTTCCATTGCAGAGAAGATAAGTTCATCCCAACGTATGGATGACTGAGTGCTACCCCATTTGAGATAATACTTTTCAGCAATTTCATCCTGAAGCAAGCTTCTGATAAGATCTTTGTTCTGGTAGAGAAAATCTTTCTTAGAGACACAGAGGCTGTCAAGCATCCCCTTCATCTGCTCTTGCAGAGCAGGTTTATGTTGGAAAACCTTTTCCTTTTGAGCCTTCTCGATAAGTGCCTCTAGTTCTATTTCAGTCTGAGTCCTTACATCGAAGTCGACTTGGGAGGCAAAACTTACAAAGTCATCATACTCACTATCACTCAGAACAAATTCATCGGCAGGGGCAATAGAAGGATGTTTCTTATAATACTCGATAGCGAAATTGTCAGGTGCTCCGGAGAAGAGTAGTGCAATAAAAGCTCTGGACATGAAACGGGGCTCGAACTCCAGATCCGGAGTTATGCCTCCTCCATCATATACCACCCTGCCTGAGAGAGTCCTGAACTCCCTTTTGAGAGAATCAGGCACCGTACCTACACTGCCGTTTTCATTCCTGTTGGAATAGTCAATAGCCTGCACACATCTGCCGGAAGGTATATAATACTTGGCAGAGGTAAATTTAAGGGAACTGCCGTAGCCGGCAGCAGAGATACTCTGGACCAAACCCTTTCCATAACTTTTGGAACCTGCAATGACTGCCCTGTCCAGATCCTGCAATGCACCTGCCACTATCTCTGAAGAAGAGGCAGAACCTGAATCGATGAGGACCATCAAAGGAATATCCGTATCTACAGGTTGCTTTTCTGTAAAGTATTCATGAAACATCTCGGGATTCTTTCCGCGGGAAGTAATCACATGAGTACCCTTGGGAAGGAATATCGAAAGAATATCCACAGCCTCAGCCATCAGTCCCCCTCCGTTTCCTCTGAGATCGAGGATAAGTCTCTTCATTCCTCTCTCCTTAAGAGAGATAACAGCTTCACGGACCTCTTTTGCCCCTCCATAAGTAAAACCGCCTATCGTAATGATTCCGGTAGTATCATTTACCATACCGGCATAGACAACATCACTGACATGGATTACATCACGGGTGACAGCCAATTCTTCAGTCGCACCGGTGCGTCCCTTTTGAACTTTCAGTCTCACGGTTGTGGATGCCCTGCCCCTCATCTTGCTGCTGGTCTGCGACACGGTGAGTGAGTCTGTGGAGGTCCCGTCCACCGCCAAAATAAGGTCTCCGGGTTCAAGTCCACTCTTTATGGCTGCCGAACCTGCATAGACCTCCGTAATCATAATGGGTCCTGAAGGAGTCTTCTGAATCATCGCACCTACACCGCCATAGCTACCGGTCGACATCATCTCCAATGCCTCTTCATCCTCTTCGGGGACAAAGACCGTATAAGGATCCAATGTCTCAAGCATCTTGTCTATTCCGACCTTAAGCAATTTGGAAATCTGGATAGAGTCTACATATTGTGACTCCAAAGTCCTCAGAATCATAGCCTGGATTTCCATCATACGCCCAGTCTCGAAATTCTTGGACTGACCCGACATACTCAGCGGGCTCAGGAGTACAACTGCGATGACTGCAATAGATTGTAAAAACTTCTTCATAACAACTTCATTATCTTAAATAACGGTCCTCCTGACGCCTGATGTCGTTTTCTTTAATCGTATGGCGCTTGTCGTACTCCTTCTTTCCCCTTGCCAAAGCGATATTGAGTTTGGCAAATCCGTTTTCGGCAATGAACAGACGGGTAGCGACAATGGTAAGACCTTTCTCTTTAATAGCTCTGGCGAGCTTTCTGAGTTCCTTCCTGTTAAGAAGGAGCTTTCTGTCTCTCTTGGGATCATGCTTATTGAATGAGCCCCACCAATATTCGGCAATGTGCATATTCCTCACATAGAGTTCATTGCCGATAAAATAGCAATAGCTATCGGGCAGAGAAGCCTTCCCTGCACGGATCGATTTGATCTCAGTGCCGGAAAGGACTATACCCGCTGTGAAAGTCTCCAGAAACTCATATTCAAAGGAGGCTTTCTTGTTTTTAATCTCTACTTTACTTTTAGCCTTAGGCATCAGTATTATTTTCTCTTGATTTCAGGATGAGCCTTGAAAAATTCATCAGCATCCTTCTGGAGCACTTCTACAGCTTTGAGTAGCTGGCTGTCGTGACCGTTAAGAACCTCTTCGTTGGGATTATAGATCTCAACATCGGGTTCGAGCTGGAGATTTTCGAGGTATCTTCCCTTCATATCCATACATCCTACCTGAGGAATACCAAATACGGTCGCACCGTCAATCTGGAATTCCCACCATACTGCAGTCATGGTACCGGGTACAGGTGCACCGACAAGTTTTCCGATACCAAGTTCCTTGTAAGCCCATGGAGTACCGTGTGCGTTACTGTAGTTGTCTTCACAGATAAGCATACAAGAGGGTTTGTACCACCTATTGAAGGGGTCATCACCGATATACTGTCCGCGGGGCATGAACTGAGCATAGAGTTCACCGGTTAGTAGTGAAATAACATCTTCGTGGAGCCATCCGCCGCCGTTGTGACGTGTATCAACAACTATCGCATCAGTATGACGGAACTTTCCGAGAATATCGCTATAGATTTCCCTGAAGCTGGGACTATCCATACCTTCGATATGGACATATCCGATTCTGCCGTTGGAAGCCTCTTCCACTATCTTCTGGTTTCTTTCAACCCAGCGAGAATAGAGCAATGAACCCTCTGCTCCCTGACTTATACCTTTGACTTCCACTACGAATTCTCCCTTCTTGTCAGGATTTTCTATTGTAAGTCTGATCTTCTTTCCAACTTTGCCTGCAAGGAGAGGATAGTAGTCCATTCCCTTAACGATCTTTTCTCCGTCGATAGCTTTGATTATAGCTCCGGTTTTTACATCAGACTTGATAACGGCAAGAGGACCTCTCTTGAGAATTTCCTTTATCTTGAGTCCGTCACCATCGTATGTATCGTCATAGAATACGCCGAGTGATGCAGTAGGTTCAACATTTGAGGACGAGTATGATCTCGCACCGGTATGTGAAGCATTGAGCTCTCCAAGCATTTCGCTGAGCATTTCTGCGAAATCTGCATTGTTATTTATGTGAGGGAGGTATTTGCTGTATTCTTTCTTGTAGAAATCCCAGTCGACACCGTGGAGATCTTCAACATAGAATTTATCAAGTACCTGTTTCCATGCGTGGTTGAAAATATATTCTCTCTCCTGAGCGGGTTTGTATTCGAAGCTACCGTTAATAGCGATAGGTGTCACTGCTCCGCTTGCGAGGTCAACCTTCACAGGTGAGCCATACTGTACCATGAAGATGGCATTTGCACTTTCGTTCATGACAAGTCCGCTGGAACCGGCTCCCTTGACGAGAATTTTGGTATCACCCTTCTTCAGATCGCGTACCCAAAGGTCAGGCATGCCTTCAAAAGAGCAGAGATAGTAAAACTTGTCTCCCTCCTTATTGAGGATTCCATCGATAAGGTGTGAAGAGTGGTTGGTAAGTCTGAATACTCTATATTTTGCATTTTCGATATCGAGAACGATCTCTTCCTGCTTAGCATCAGCCTTCTCTTCATCTTTCTTTCCCTTTTTATCTTTCTTTTTGTTTTTCTTGTCTGCCTCTTCTTTTGCCTTCTTGTCAGCCTCTTCCTTAGCCTTCTTGGCTTCATTATAGAGTCCGAGCTCCTCTTCGTTCATTCTGAACTTTTCATACTCTTCGAGATCAAAGAACATTATGTAGGCATCGGATTCTGCGCCCCAGCTGCCGTGGCTGCGGTAACCTGCACGGTCACTTGCCCAAATCATAGCCTTTCCTCCAAGAACCCATTTAGGTGAGGAGTCAGAGTAGCCGCTGTTGGTAAGGTTTATCATCTCACCCTTGCCGGAAGCGGGGATAAGTGCCACGTCTGTATTGTTCCAACCTCCATCGAAGATACAGTTAGAGAGAATCCACTTGCCGTCAGGAGACCACTGGAACCACTGGTCTCCATCCACATATGAATACTGGTATTTTGCTTCCATTACAGTTCTAACCTTCTTGGTATCGAGATTCAGAACACGTATTTCAGTTCTGTTCGCCAGGAATGCAACCTCTTTTCCATCAGGGCTGAACTGAGGCTGGAATGAAGCTTCGTCGCTGTTGATAAGATTTTCCTCCTTTATTTCTGTAGCATAGGTGAAGAACTTTTCATCTTCATTTACGATGGATGCTCTGTAGACCTGCCATACACCGTCTCTTTCTGAAGAGTATATGAGTGAACGTCCGTCAGGAGCGAAGTCAAGATCCCTCTCCTGAGCTGCAGTATTGGTAATTCTTTTTGTAGTGGCATATTTGTCAGATGTAACATATACATCACCACGGAAAGTGAAGGCAATCTGCTTGCCGTCCTTGCTGACAGCCATATCCCTTCCGACATTTCTGACATTCCAGTTCATCACCTCCTTATTGAGGTCGTCGGCTACGATGCGAACATTTACCTTGCGTGGCTGATTGCCATTTACGATAGTATAAATCTCACCATCATAACCAAAGCAAAGGTCGCCCTTGTCAGATGCAGAGAGGAAACGTACAGGATGGCTCTTATATTCAGTAATCTGCTTTTCGTTATCTCCGTTGAGGTCTCTGTACCAGATGTTGAAAGAGCCGCTCTTTTCGCTCAGATAGTAGAAACCTTTGTCATTATTGACCAGAACAGGATTTCTGTCTTCACCTTCAAATCCGGTAAGCTTGAGGAATGAAGCATCCTTTACATCATCACCCTTGAGAGAGCACTGCCAGATATCCCTGGTGATGGAAGATGTATGGTGCTTGCGCCAGTTATCTTCGTAACCTTTCTTGTCATGATAGAGGAAATATTTTCCATCCTGTGAGAAACAGATATCTTCAAGAGGAAGTGACGAGAACATCTGAGGTCTTCCTCCCTGAGTATTAACTGAGTATATTTGGTAGAACTGTGATGAAGGGAACTGCATACTTTCGGCATCAGGCATAATGAATGCCGAAAAGAGAAGAGTGTTGTCATCCTTGAAAGCTATAGGCCTTTCACCACCAGAGTGTGTGGTAAGTCTTACAGCTGTTCCGCCATCTTTAGAGATGATGAACACATCATTGCTTCCCATTCTGTTTGATGAGAATGCGATTTTACTTCCGTCAGGACTCCAGACAGGGTAAGTATCGTACGCCGGATTAGTGGTAATCTGGCGAGCAAGTCCACCCTCAACAGGTACTGTGTAAATATCACCTTTGTATGTAAAGGCAATCGTAGTCCCATCAGGAGAGATGGAACAATAACGCATCCATGAAGGAGCGTCATTCTGAGCAAACATTACTGATGAGAAAGCCATCAGACCCAATGCTGCCGAAAATAATTTTTTAAAATTCATATTGTTGCTATTTATTAACCATTATATCGAGTATCATATTGTCTGTCACCTGCATTCCCTTGCTGCCGATGGTTCCGAGATTGCGGATAGACTTTTCAATATCGTTGTCGATAATTCCATCATTGGCGGTAACATACCTATAATTCATCGCCAACAGGGCAGACTGCACTGAAGAGGATACACCTGATGCCACTTTGAGGGCACAGCCGACTTTGGCTCCATCACAGACCATTCCGGTGATGTTTCCTATCATGTTCTTTATACTGTAGCAAATCTGTTCAAATGATCCCTTTCTGAGCATTACGATACCTGCAGATGATCCGGTAGATGCTACCACACATCCGCAAAGTGCTGAAAGTTTACCCAGATGGCTCTTGATATGGATTGCAGTAAGATGGCTCAGGATAAGTGCTCTGATGAGCTCTTCTTCTGTCGATCCGAACATCTGTGCAGCAGCCACAACAGGCATTGTGACTGTAATTCCCTGATTACCGCTGCCGGAATTGCTCATCGCAGGGAGTGTACATCCTGCCATTCTCGCATCGGATGCAGCTGCCGTCAATGACATACAGTGGGTAAGAAGGCCTTCACCGAAGATCTTGTCATTGACATTGTCAAGGATTGTACGTCCTACCTGAAGACCATATTCATTCTTGAGTCCCTCCTTTGCAAGTGCCATATTCATGGATGCGGCATCTTTAATAAAGGATATGTCATCCATTGAGGCGGTACAGGCGAACTCGTAGATTTTCTTCATATCAATGCCGTAATCGATAGTAGTATGGCCGGCAGGCTGCTCAGAACCAGCGCAACTGCCCGTCATGTAGTCTTCTATAACCTCATTGTCCCTCTGTACGAATACTATAGAGTCATGATTGTCCGAGATGACACTCTTTGCCCTATGACCACCTTCGAAAATTGCCTCGACATCTATGTAGAGCTTTTTGTCGGTCTTGGCAAGTGTAATAGTCACCTTGTTTGCTGCGACATACTCTTTTGCCTTGGCAACAGCCTCGTCATTGAGATCCTTGAGGACCTCAAGGCCGTATTCCGCCTTTCCGCAAGTAACTGCAAGAGCCACTGCGATATGGAGTCCGACCATGCCAGTTCCTGGAATACCTACACCCATTGCATTCTTGAGTATATTGGCACTCACTGCCACATTTACGAATTCAGGTGTCTGTCCCTCAAATAGAGAACATGCCTTGGCAACGGCAAGAGCCACTGCCACCGGTTCTGTACATCCCAGTGCAGGCTTTACTTCACGATGGAGCAACTCAAGTATATGATTATAAGCTACGCTGTCCATATTATCTGTTTTCTGACAAATATTTCTCTGCATCCATAGCGGCACGGCATCCTGCTGCTGCTGCATTCACTGCCTGACGGTATGTAGGGTCTTGTACATCACCTGCAGCGAAAATACCCTCGCGGGATGTCCTGCAACTCTTGCCCTGAGTAATGATATAACCCTCTGCATCAGTATCCACCCATTCCTTGAAAATATCTGAGTTGGGATGGTGTCCTATTGCCAGGAAAAATCCGTCAATATCTATCTTGACCTCTTCCTTGCCGTCCTTTACAAGAATCGCACCATTCACACCCATTTCATCTCCGACAATCTCTTTTGTCTGATGTTTCCAGAGAATTTCGATATTCGGGGTGTTGAAGACACGTTCCTGCATTGCCTTTGAAGCACGCAAAACATCTCTGCGGACGATCATATAGACCTTGTTGCAAAGAGTTGCCAGGTATGAGGCCTCTTCACATGCGGTATCGCCACCGCCTACAACAGCCACATTTTTCTTTCTGTAGAAGAAGCCATCGCATGTGGCACAAGCAGAGACACCCTGTCCTCTGAACTTCTCTTCAGATTCCAGGCCAAGATATTTGGCATTGGCACCTGTAGCAATAATTACCGCATTTGCCTCCACCCATTTTTCATCATCGATCAGCACCTTGAAAGGTCTTTCTGAGAAATCTACTTTGGTGGCAAAACCGAATCTTACATCAGCACCGAAACGCTGTGCCTGGGCCTTGAACTCTTCCATCATCTGCTGTCCGGAGACGCCGTTGGGGTATCCGGGAAAGTTATCGATATCAGTAGTTGTGGTAAGCTGGCCACCCGGTTGAAGTCCTTCGTAAACAACAGTCTGGATATTTGCTCTACAAGCATAGATTGCAGCGGTATAACCGGCAGGACCGCTTCCTAAAATCAATAAATCAATTTTTTCCATATTTTCAGTCTCCATTTTATTTATCTTTTTGTAGGTTTGACATTACTCTTTATGCGTGCCGGACTCTTCTTCTTGTAACTCAAGAAGATAATTATTATTCCGGCTATTATGAAAGGAAGGCTCAGGACCTGTCCCATATTGATAATCATTGACTCTTCAAAAGCCTCTTGAGGCTGTTTCACGAATTCAACCAGAAATCTCACACCGAAGAGCAGCACGAGGAAAAGTCCGAAAATAGTACCGGTGTAGACCTTGTCGAGCTTTTTGTAGTAGATCCACAGAAGCAAAAGACCTATCAACAGATATGAAAAAGCTTCGTAAAGCTGGGTGGGATGCTTGGGTAGAGTCTCACCATTCCTTTCGAAAATGAATCCCCATGGCAGAGTGGTTTCATAACCATAAATTTCTGAATTGAAGAGATTTCCCAATCGTATCATCATTCCGGCAAAACAGATAGGGATTATAAGCCTGTCCAGTATCTGGATATAGTTGAATCCATATTTCCTGCCGTACTTCCACACATACCACCACATGGCCAACAGAACCCCTATTGCCCCACCATGCGATGCTAGTCCACCTTTCCAGGTCATGAGAATCTCCTCAGGATGAACTCTGAAATATGCCCAGTCATAGAAGAAGACATGCCCGAGCCTGGCCCCGATGAGAGCGCCTATGAGAAGAGCATAAAGCATAGGGTCGAGCAGTTTCTCAGGCAACCCTTCGTGCTTGAAAAAGCGGCCCATAATCCAATAACCCAACGGGAAGAAACCCGCTACAAAAAAGAGAGAATACCATTTAAGGCTGAATCCCCCAATAGAAAATATATCGGGAGAGACATTCCAGTTGATGTAAAGCAAATCAATCATATCTATTATCTTTCAAGTCTTGTAAACACACTTAAAGGGAGACATCTTCCGAAGTTGTCCTGAAGAATCAGCTCTCCGGAAATTCTACGTCCCGACTCACCACAGGCACACTTTACAAGGGTATCGGCAAGCATTGCAGAATAACCATTGGAATAGAGATTCAGAACCATAAAAGCATTCATGGGCGAAAGAATCGCCGCACAGCCCTTCAGGAGTTCAAAAAGGGACTCATCCAGTTTCCATCTCTCTCCATCCGGACCTCTGCCGTACGCGGGAGGATCAAGGATTATGCCATCATACGTGACGCCTCTGCGGACCTGCCTTTGGACGAATTTCATGGCATCCTCGAGAATCCATCTGATATTGTCGAGTCCTGAGAGTTCCATGTTGCCGCGGGCCCAGGTGATTACCTGCTTTACTGAGTCAAGATGGGTTACATCAGCACCTGCCATACGTGCAGCAAGCGAGGCGGCACCCGTATACGCAAACAGATTCAAGACACGTGGAGGGTCGGTAACAGACCTTTTCAAATTATTCTCTTTCAAACGGTTTATCTGAGAGACTATATAATCCCAATTAGGTGCCTGTTCAGGGAATACCCCTACATGCTTGAAAGATGTGAGCCCAAGGCGGAGTTTCATCTCACCATATGAGATAACCCACTGCTCAGGCATCCTTTTGAGCATGTTCCATACTCCGCTCTCCTCCTTTCCTGCCTTTGAAAAACCTGCTCCCTGAGTAAAGAGAGTATGCGCCATTTGCTTCCATTTATCATGGGACAAATGTCTATCCCACAAAGCCTTAGGTTCAGGGCGTATCATAATGTACGGCCCGAATCTCTCCAGCTTTTCAAAATTTCCTGAATCTATTAGTTCGTAATCTTTCCACCCGGTGGAGGGAGATTCTGTTATCATTTTCAAAATTTTAAATTATATATTTGAAACCTAAATACAAAGATAGGATTTTTACACTATTTTTGTAGAAAATATCTTCTTGCAACTTTTAATTTTCAATATTATGCAAAACATCAGCACATACGACTTTGCAGGCAAAAGAGCTATTGTCAGAGTCGATTTCAATGTTCCCTTAAACGAGGCATTTGAAATAACAGATGACACTCGTATAAGAGCAGCCATTCCCACTCTGAAAAAAGTATTGGAAAAGGGAGGCTCACTCATTATAATGTCACATCTGGGACGTCCCAAGGGACCCGCTGACAAATTCTCGCTAAGACACATCATTGCCCGAGTTGAAGAACTTTTGGGCACCCCTGTTCAATTCGCAGATGACTGTCAGAAAGCCCAGCAGCAGGCAGCAGCGCTCAAACCCGGAGACGTACTGCTTCTGGAGAACCTCAGATTCTATGCCGAAGAAGAGGGAAAACCCAGAGGTCTTGCTGAAGATGCCTCTGAAGAGGAAAAGAAGGCTGCTAAAGCTGCTATCAAAGAGAGCCAGAAAGCCTTTACAAAAACACTGGCAAGCTATGCAGACTGCTACATAAACGATGCTTTCGGCACAGCACACCGTGCACATGCCTCTACAGCCCTTATCGCTGAATATTTCCCCAATGACAAGATGTTCGGTTATGTGATGGAAGGAGAGATCAATGCAATAGACAAAGTGCTCAACGCTCCCCAGCACCCCCTCACAGCAATAATCGGAGGTGCAAAAGTATCTTCAAAGATAGGTATTATCGAACATCTTCTGGACCGCGTTGACAACATGATTATCGGAGGAGGCATGGTCTACACATTCAGAAAAGCACAAGGCGGTTCAATCGGAGACTCCCTCTTCGAAGAAGACCAGCAGGAGACCGCTCTGAGAATTCTTGCCAAGGCTCAGGAAAAAGGCGTGAAGATTCTGCTTTCGGATGAAGTGGTAATTGCAGATGCATTCGACAACAACGCAAACAGTAAAATAGTTAAGAACAATGCTATCCCTGACGGTTGGATGGGTATGGATGCTGCCCCCTCTACAGTTGAACAATGGAAAGAGGTTCTTTTGGCCTCAAAGACCATCCTCTGGAATGGTCCGGTAGGAGTATTCGAGATGCCCAACTTCGCAAAAGGAACAGATGCAATCGCTGAAATCCTTGCTGAAGCTACTGAAAAGGGAGCATTTACCCTCGTTGGCGGTGGTGACTCTGTAGCAGCAGTGACCAGAATGGGATACGCAGACAAAGTAAGCTATGTATCGACAGGAGGTGGTGCAATGCTCGAATACCTCGAAGGGATAGAGCTTCCCGGCATCAAAGCAATCCGCAAATAACACCACCATTCCTTATATGTAACACATTAATAATAGTTGATAATACTAAAAGAAAACGGTGACTAATCAGTCAATAAAGACTTTTTAGTCACCGTCTATTTTATGTATATGGATTAATGATTCCTATTAGCAGCAGCCGGTACAGCAGCAAGAGCAAAATCCGTTAGCACGGATAAATGCAACGATAGCAACTGCAGCGAAGATTGCGAAAATGATGGTTGCAACGATGTAGGAGATACATTTGAGCCTTCCAATCCATTTGTTATTGTTCCATCCGAAAGTATGGAAAGCACTCCAGAAACCATGTGTAAGGTGGAACCATAAAGCTACAAACCAGAGAATATAAAGAAGGGTAACCCACCATGGTTTGAATGTTGTTTCCATAAGGGTTACAGGGCTGATAAGTTCATCATGAGCGACACCCATGAATTCTTTAAGCTGCATTTCAGCCCAGAAGTGTGTAAGGTGGAATGCAAGGAATCCGAGAACGATGATACCGAGAACAAGCATATTTTTCGCTGCCCATCCATCGCTTGCACTTTTATTGGCTACTTCATATCTCTGATTTCCACGAGCCTTCAGGTTGGTGTAAGAGAGATAGAATGCATAGATGATGTGGATAATGAATCCGGCAGCAAGAACCGGAACCATAATGGTCACAATCGGCAATGCCATGAACTCACAACCCGAAACAAACCATTCAGGATTGAAGATATACAAAGCATTGATAGTGCCGTGCAAGAGAAGGAAAAGTATCAGGAACAGACCGGTAACGCTCATGATTACCTTCTTTCCGATAGAAGAAGTAAAAATATTAGCCATTTCTTTAAAAAATTTGATTTGTTTGGCAAAGATAACTCCTTGCTTGTAATTTTCATAATCTTTAAATACTTTTGTTCACAAGTTTATGCGTTTTTTGACAAAAATGAAGAATGATAGACCATACATAATAGCAGGTCCCTGCTCTTTGGAATCGGAAGAGCAGATTTTCAAATCTGCAGAGGAGATAAGCAAACTGGGGATAGAGGTACTCCGGGCCGGAATCTGGAAGCCCAGAACACACCCCGGTTCGTTTGAAGGAATAGGTGACATCGGGGTAAAGATGCTTAAGGAGGCAGCCCTTAGATATGGACTCAAGTGTGCCACAGAGGTGGCAAATCCCAAACATATAGAATCAGCATTAAAAGGGGGAATAGATATACTTTGGATTGGAGCCAGAACCACCGGAAATCCGTTTATGGTATCCGAAATAGCATCAGCACTCTCAGGAGCAGACATTCCCGTAATGGTCAAAAACCCCCTCAATCCCGACATAGAACTTTGGTGCGGAGCAATCGAGAGGCTCACACGCTCTGGATTAAGCAATATCTCAGCACTCCATAGGGGGTTTTACAGCTATACAGACGGAATCTACAGAAATCCACCCATGTGGCACATTCCCGTCGAGCTCAGAAGGAGATTTCCGAAGATGAGAATCATTTGCGACCCCAGCCATATATGCGGAGATAGAAGACTGGTAGAAGAGATTGCCCAACAGGCTGTTACTTTTGGATTTGACGGACTTATGATAGAGTGTCATCCGACTCCAGAGCTCGCCCTTAGCGATGCAGGACAGCAAGTCACTCCACTAATGCTGGGCGAAATAATCTCACGCCTGAAGATCCCTGTTTCGAACGACAAGGAGAGAGATTTTGACAAGATGGCGGAAGAGCTGCGCAGCACCATCGATTCACTTGATGAGACGCTAATCGACATTCTGGCCAGAAGAATGGATGCTGTAAGAAGTATCGGCAGTCTGAAAAGAAAAATGGGGCTGCCTGTATTGCAACCCCAAAGATGGAACAACGTGCTTGAGAGTGCGCTTGTCCACGCAAAGGAACACTCACTCGACACATCGTTTATAGAAAAGATCTTTACACTGATTCACGAAGAATCAATGAAGAATCAGGTCAGACAGTCATGATTTCTTTTTCCTTAGCAGCGATAACTTCATCGACTTTCTTATTGAATTTGTCGACATCCTTCTGGATAACTGCTTCAGAATCCTTTGCTTCATCCTCAGGCATACCGTCTTTCTGAGCCTTCTTGAACTGGTCGTTGGCATCGCGACGTGCGTTACGGATAGAGATTTTGGCAGATTCACCAGCTGCTTTCACCTTCTTAACAAGATCCTTACGTCTATCTTCTGTAAGAGGGGGGATGGTTATTCTGATCTGTACACCATCATTCTGAGGAGTAACACCGAGGTTGGCATCCATAATGGCTTTTTCGATCTTGGCAATCATATTCTTTTCCCAAGGCTGGATAAGGATTGTACGTGCATCAGGAACAGTAATACTTGCCACCTGAGGAACAGGTGTGGGGCTGCCATAGTAGTCTACCATTACATTGTTGAACATAGCAGGATTGGCTTTACCTGCTCTATAGGTCTTGAGATCCTCTTCGAGGAAAGTTACCGCATCCTGCATCTTCGCTGCAGCACCCGCGATAATATCTTTTGAATTTTCAGCCATATAAAGTATTGTTAAATTATTGTTATTCACCTTTTACGATTGTTCCTATATTCTGGCCGGAAAGAAGACGTGAGAGATTTCCCTTACCATTCATATCGAACACCACGATTGGCATATTATTATCCTTGCACAGAGCAAAAGCTGTACTGTCCATAATACGCAGACCATCTGCAAGAGCTCTGTCGTATGAGAGGGATGAATATTTCACTGCAGTAGGATCCTTTTCGGGGTCTGCGGTATATACACCATCGACACGAGTTCCCTTGAGCAGTGCATCTGCACCTATTTCACACGCCCTGAGTGCAGAAGCTGAATCAGTAGTGAAGAAAGGATTACCGGTACCACCTGCGATAATCGCCACAGAACCGGCCTTCATAGCCTCTACAGCCTTGTCCCTATCATAATACTCTGCGATTGGCTTCATTGGAGTGGATGTAAAGACAACTGCATCTACCCCGGCTCTTTTGATAGCCAGAGAGAGGCCTATGCTGTTTATAACAGTGGCAAGCATTCCCATTTGATCGCCCTTTACTCTGTCAAAACCCTTACCCACACCAGAGAGTCCTCTGAAGATGTTTCCGCCACCCACAACGATAGCAACCTCGACACCGGAACGCACTGCTGAGGCGACCTCTTCAGCATATACTGAGAGGACCTTTTCGTCAATTCCCTTTCCGTCGGGGCCACCAAGGCTCTCGCCACTAAGTTTTAGGAGAATTCTTTTATAGTTCATATGATAATTCATTTATCCTACAAAGATAAATGAACTTTTCTAAGTTTCAAAGCACTGATATCACAATTCACGAATCACACTATCACTGACGAAGAGTCTCTCTTTGGGTATAAAGACTCTGTCTCCCTCTATTGCAAGAGCTCCACAGGAGCATAATCGACTGATGGTTTTGCGGTCAGTAGCCAATTCGTTAAGAACAGAGAGTTCCATCCCCTCACACCGTCTCAGACCGAGCATGATGGTTTCCACCCTTATATCTTCACCATCAAGCTCTTCACTTTCAAAGGGCATAAGAGAGTGGTCATTGTAATGGTAATAAGCAATATACCTTTCTATATCAGAGAGATTCCACATCCTGCACCGGCCGTCGAAAGAGTGGGCACCAGGCCCCAGACCTATATATGGGACCCTCTCCCAATAGGCACTGTTATGCTTTGAACGAAATCCCTTTCTGGCAAAATTAGAGACCTCATACTGACAATACCCGGCATACTCGAGCATCTGCTGTAACATCTCATACTGAGCCGCACAGAGTTCATCTGTGGGCTCGACATACTCACCCCTGTGTGCCCGGCAACCTAGTAAAGATTCTGCTTCAATACCCATCTGGTAGGCAGAAATATGTTCCGGCTCCAATGATATTATCTTGGTCAAATCCTCGCGCCAGAGCGACAGAAGCTCAGCCTCATCGGAAGTACCCGAGGGAGCGGGGTCGTAACCGAAAATAAGATCCAAAGAGATATTGTCGAAGCCACCCTCCCTGAGCATTCTGTATGCACGGATTGCCCCGGCTGAATCGTGCCTTCTGTTCATCCACCTGAGAGATACGTCATTGAATGACTGTACCCCCATGCTAACCCTGTTGACTCCACACTCACGCAGTAGAGAGACCAGCCGTGGTGTCACATCATCAGGATTCACCTCAACGGTATACTCCACTACATCATATTTACTTGCAAGGGAGGCCATTATTTCAAAGAATTCGTCAGAGGCCAAAGAGGGAGTACCTCCTCCCACATAAAGAGTCTTCACATCACAAGGTGAAGAGCCCATTAAATCCAAGAAGCTCCTCCGGGCGGATATTTCACCCAGAAGAGCTTCATTATACTCTTTTTCTTTCCCCTTTTCTGTTACTGAATAGAAGTCACAATAAGTACAGAAGGTCCTGCAGAAAGGGAAATGAACATAAATCATACACTGCAACTATTTGAGAAGCAGTTCACTGCTTCCTATTTCGCCTCCAAGTGTAAATACCTCGACATTATATAGACCCTTTACAAATCCCTGCTCTGGAGCGAAGTAGATACATACTTCCACCTCATCACCCTGATAATCGACTTCACGGGATTCCGTATAGACAATCTGTTCACCTGCCACCTCAACTATATTAGTGGCATTATTGGTCATCAAAATGCCATCGGGGTCTTTCACACGTATGTAGACTCTCATTGGACCGCGCTTTGCGATATCATTCTCTACCAGATAGAGGCAAGTCTTTATCTTGACAGCCCTGCTACTTCTGTCGGTAAGCTTATTGGATTTGTTGATTGCAATTACTGAGATGCCTCGTCCCTTTACAGTCGAGCCCTTTTCCACCAGCTTGGCATATTCGTCCGAAGTTTTGGTAAGCTCCTGTATCTTCTTGTTCGACTCCTTCGCCTCTTTTCTCGCAATTTCGACATCCTTTCTGAGGGCAATGT
The DNA here is from genome assembly GCA_029010575.1 of Bacteroidales bacterium. Taxonomy (GTDB): domain Bacteria; phylum Bacteroidota; class Bacteroidia; order Bacteroidales; family UBA932; genus Coprenecus. The sequence continues at coordinate 26,995 of JAQXKS010000007.1, forward strand.
TGACCATATTCAGCGAGTCGATCTGCAGTATATAATGCTTCATTATAGAACGTAATGTTCCGAGTTCCTTTTCGTATTCCCTTATCTTCTGACGGTTCGCAGCATCTGTCTTCTTGATTCTGTCGAGCAGCTGGGCTACCTTCTCCCTTTCCACCTCCAGATGATGATTAAGGGTATCATTATCTGACGAAAGCTGGGAGTACTCTCCCTGCAAGTTGATAAGATCCTCGGTAAGTTCCTCTTTCTCAGCAGTAAGGTCGTTAATAAGAGATTGCCTGTCGAACCACACATAAGCAAAGATACCTGCGAGAACGACAGCTGCAACAGCAAGAACCACTACAGCAATTTTCAGATTTTTGTTATTTTTGTTTTCGTTTTCCATACAAATTATTGTTTTATCAGTTCAAAAATAGCAATTATTTTATGTAAAACATATAAAGTACAAAAATTATGCAATTCAGGGAGATTTCAGGAAATAATGAGCTAAAACAAAAATTGATGGAGATTGCAGACTCCGGAAAAATGAGTCATTCCATCATGCTGGTCGAACAGCCCGGCTGCGGGGCAATCGGCCTGGCCACAGCCCTTGTCCAATACATGGCATGTCCGAACCACATCCAAGGCAAAGATTCGTGCGGTGTATGTCCCACATGCAAAAAGATCGCAAGAGGATTCCACCAGGACCTGCACTATGTCTTCCCTGTCAACACATCTCCAATTTCAGCCCAGAAGAGCGATCCCAGGCAGATCAGCAGATATTTCGCAGAGCCCTTCAGGGAGCTTCTCTCCTCCAACCCGTACTTCACCGAGAGCGACCTCTATACCCATCTTCAGATAGAGGAAAAGAGCGGAAACATAAATGTCGCACAGGCAAAAGATATACTTGCACAACTTTCCCTGAAATCTTATGAAGGATTCAATAAATACATGATAGTATGGCTTCCGGAGAGGATGAATGAAGAGGCAGCCAACAGACTCCTGAAGATAGTGGAAGAGCCTTCACCAGGAACATACTTCATATTCATAACACACTCGCCGGATAAGGTTCTTCAGACCATCCGTTCCAGAACACTGATGATGAAGGTCTTTCCAGTAGAATCTGAACTCATATCCAGGGAACTGTGCAGCAGATCCGGAATCACGGAAAATGATGCCATGATATACGCAAGAGCCTGTGGCGGAAGCATTGGAAAGGCCATAAGACTGTGCAGAGAGGCTCAGGAGGGCTCTCTCTTCTTCCCTATTGTCCAAAGAATAATAGAATGCAGAATCTCCAGAGACCTTCCGGGAATGCTGGAGTGTGCAGATTCCATAGTGGATCTGGGAAGGGAGAGGCAGAAAGAGTTCTGCCGCTACCTCACCGGCTTCTATCGTAAAATATTGATGGAGGGAATCGGACTCCACTCCATCTGTGATACCCTGCCCAACGAACAGCCGATTGTCACTCAGGCCTGCAAAGTTCTTTCACGCACCACCATCCAGAAGAGCGTAATGGCAGCAGAAGAGGCTGCATCGGACATTGAGAGCAATGCCAACTCGAAAATAGCCTTTTGTCACCTTGTCAATCTGCTGTATACGGTCTGATACTCATCTCACACTGCCCACAATCAAAATCCACCCTCATTCGCTTTCCATTATTGACAAGAACAAGGGGAGATGCCTTCACTCCCTTTTTTATCTTTGGACAGATTCCCAATTCATTCCTGAGGCAGTATTTGGTCCTCATAAGTTCCGTCTGAGGGTCGGCCACAAGTTCGTATGCCGGTTCAGGAGTGATACCCAAAGATTCATACAGTTCCCGGCTGAGATGATTCGAGCAATTCAGATAATCACTCCTTTGCGGAATATGGATGTTACTCAAGGAGACCCTCTCGAGTGGAACCGAGGGGATATATTGAGGTACCTGGTCATCATCCTTCACACTGGGCTCAAATTTGGCTGCAAGTTCACGCCTGAGAGCATTGAGTGACGAGGCGGGAATGAACGGCACATCCTCACCTTCAATCTTCTCTACAGAAAATCTGAAGATCGATGCAGTTTTGGAAAATGAGGTGACAATGTTCTTAATTGCCTGTTCCCTATTTTCTGCCACAGGACCGCAGATAATGCCTGTTGCACTGCGGCCGTCCTGCAGAACCGCATTCACGACCATGTCACCGCCGCCAGGGCACTCCACGGTGACCTTTGCACCTATGAGCCTTTTGGGCATATTCCTTTCCAGCTCCTTTTCAAAAAGTCTGTTATAGTTTCTGAAAACAAGGAGTCCCTCTTTGAGAGAGCAGTCACTCTTGACACATATTCTCTCTCCAGAAACGGTCTCCACTCTTACTCCCTGCACCTGCCCCGATGCGTTCACATAACAGAGCCCGTCGCCATTGGCAAGCTTATTGCTGAAACTCTTGTCATATTTCACAGTAATGGCAGAGAGTCCATCAGGCAAGGGGGAAACCTTACCTACTCTGCCCACGAGCTCACCTACCCCTTTTGCAGTATCCATCGAGCTCCATGGGGCATTCTTCCTGTTTCCGTCAATAAAGTAAGTAGTATATCCACGGCAGAAAGTAGCTGAGGGACAAGGAGTAAAACCTCCCTCCACCACCCCCAGAGAACTGCGGCGGTACTTTTGAGGTTCCAAGTCGATAAGCTCATCAATCTCTTGCCGGTACATCCTGACAATATTCTTTACATAAGAGATATTTTTCAGACGTCCCTCTATCTTGAACGAGACAACCCCTGCCCTAGCCATATCCCCTATCCTCCTTTCCAGAGAAAAATCCTTAAGCGAGAGAAGGGACTTGTTCTTCACCAGAACATTTCCGTCCATGTCCGTAAGATCGTATCTGGATCTACATGCCTGTATACATCGTCCCCTGTTGGCGCTTCTTCCCGAGAGATACTGGCTCATATAGCACTGGCCGCTATAAGAGACACACAAGGCTCCGTGGATAAAGCTCTCCAATTCGCAATTTGTCTCCTGCTTTATCTGAGCAATCTGTTCAAGGGAGAGTTCCCTCGCAAGCACCACTCTGGTGAACCCCAGCGATTCGAGAAAGCGTACCTGATCGAGGGTTCTGATATTGCACTGAGTGGAGGCATGAAGTTCTATAGGAGGAATCTCCATCTTCAGAATACCCAGATCCTGCACGATGACAGCATCACATCCTGCATCATAAGCGCTGAAAAGGCTTCTTCTGGCATCCTCCAGTTCACTATCGAAAAGGATTGTATTGAGTGTAAGGTAAACTTTTGCCCCGAATCTGTGGGCATAATCTGCAAGAGTTGCTATATCGTCAAAAGAATTGCCGGCTGCCTCCCTCGCTCCGAATGATGGCCCTGCAATATATACGGCATCGGCACCGCAGTCAATAGCTGCAATGCCGATATCCTTATTTCCAGCAGGAGCAAGAAGCTCTAATGCTATTTGCATTTAAGTTCGTTCTCTATTTTGTGTTTAGCGTATTCCTTGAACTGAGGATTGTTAAGGATAGCCTTATAATATAAGCACGCATTTTCCTTGTCAGAAACAGCTTCGTATGATGTGGCAAGCTGATATTTAATCTGATCCGCATTCTTTGCGTTGGGAGAGAGGGAGAGGAATGCCTTGAAGTGTTCGATAGCGGCACCATTGTTCTTCAGCTGAACAGCTGCGGTTCCGGCAATCTGATGAGCTGCTGCATTATCAGCATACTGCAGAGATTTTTCAGCATTATCAAATGCTTCTTGATAGTTCTTGGCCTTCAGGCAGGCATTTGCTTTTCCTACATAGAGAGAGTTGAGGGCCTTCTCAGCTGCATTCTTCTGTCCGAGCTCCGATGCCTTCAGCAAAGCCTCAACAGCCTGAGCTTCGTCACCAATACGAGAAGCAGACTGACCGAGTCTGAGCCATGCATTGCCATCATTGGGTTTTATTTCGACGACTTTTTTATAATTCTCAACTGCCTGATCGAATAATTTGTTATTCAGACAAAGGTTTCCTTGCTGCATATAAATCTGAGGAATCAGATCCAGAGCCTCTGCCTTCACCTCATCCTGACCATATTCTTCAGCCAGTTCAGCAGCTTCGTACATCAGAGCAATACCACCTTCATAGTCTCCGTTGGCAGCCTTTTCCTTACCGATGGAGAATGTCACTACAGGAATGTACTTCTTACAATTGTTTGCAAGTTCTTCTGCTTCGGGTCCGATAACTTCAGCATCAGCGAGAGCTTGCTTGAAATAATTGAGTGCGGATTCCTTATCGCCGGCATTAAGGGCATTTGCAGCTTCGTTGTAGGTATTGGTTGCACTTTCGAGATCCTGTGCATACAAAGCTACGACAGCAAAAAGAGATAGAGCTAGTGTTAGAATTTTTTTCATAAAGTATCTATGTTTAATAATTTTTCAACAACTTGGCAAAAGTAGATAAAAATATGGTACTTTTGTAATATGAAAGCAATATTTTTAACTATAGTCTTGTTTTTAGCTTCCATCTTTTCGTCAAATGCACAGTTTGTAGGAGTTATCGAGAACGACCCGTCAGTGCTTAAAAAAGAGATGGACAACGGTCTGACATACTACATTATCAAAAACAATACCATACAAGGGTTTGCAGATTTTTCTCTTGTTATAAAACAAGTTGATATCAGTAACAGCCCGTGCCAGAGGAGTATTCCAGCATTGATTGAGACTATGTCTCTGACACAAAGCAGAAATTTTCCTGATGGAGAGATTCTGACCTTCCTTGCCAATATGGGAGTAGAGATTAATAAAGGCATTCAACTCTCCGAAGAGAACGGTGCCATATCTTTCCACTTTCCCAACATTCCCGTCAAGAAAAACAGCAAAGTCGTAGATTCAATGCTTCTGGCCCTATACAATATTTCCGGATTTGTCGAAATAAATGACAAAACTGTCGGCAGAGGCAAGGCTCTTCTGAAAAATTTCCTGGCATCCCGGATTGCTCCAGGCTCAGGCATCATGTTCGATTCACTCTGCAGGGAGATTGACAGCATCAGAACAGACGATGTAAGGAGTTTCTACGGAATGTATTGCAAGCCCGACATCCAGTCCATAGTAATATGCGGCGACATCAATCCTTCAGAGGTATGTATGAAGATCGAGGCATTGTTCCAGACAATACCTAAACCGGCTCGTCCGACACCCGTCATATCAACTGAACCATCCATGAAAGACTCCGTGTACACTGACACAGGTTCCGTACGCACCACTACTCCTGCAATCATATACACGACTGACCCCGAAGCATACACACCATCTGTTACATACGAATATATAACGGAAGATATCCACCCCTCACTCCGCAGGACGGCATTCCCATTTGTAGCCACCTATTACAGAGACCTTACGCTGAATATTCTATACGAAAGACTTCATAGACATATACTTAGAGAGAATATTCCATTCATCAGCCTGAAGGCAGAGCCAATCAGGCATAAAGGAACCGGTTCGTTTATAGTAAAAATAGAGACACCAGAACGGTATATAGTTGATGCCTACCGTTTTCTTGCCTCGGAACTGGACCTTCTGAGCCGTGAAGGAGCCCTTGATCAAGAGATTTCAAGAGCAAAGGAGATGTCATACTTCGAAAGGGATTATCTCTACGCAAAAAATGCATCACGACAGAACAGCCACCTCACACGCCTGTGCATTGACAACTATGTAAACGGATACGGAATCTTCAGTCCATCGCTTTACAGAGCCTATCTTGAGGTGACAGACCGCAAGAGCGACATCAGCCACATCAACAACTACATAAGAGGTGTTCTTTCCGATACGCTGCGGACAAGTTACAGAGTCCTTTCAAGCGCAAGCGCAGGCACGCTGGACTCGCTGGTCATACCTACATTGGAGAGCTGTGCATCAGACACCCTCCTCTATGCGGCAGAAGTTGCCAAAGTTCCCGAATACAAGACCAAATCGACATTTACCGCCAAAAGTGTCAATCCTGTAATAGGTTCCATCTCCAGAAAGCTCCCCAACGGAGTGAGAATCCACTTAAAGGAGATGAAAAACAAGTCGGGATGGATATGGTTCGAAGCGGCAGCCAAGGGTGGACTCTCGCTTTTGGACAGTAACATACGACGCTATAACATGTACCTCAACAGCCTTTGCAACATCTCCATAGTAGACAGCATGGACAAATACCGCTTTTCGCAAATTCAGCGCGGGGCCCATTGTACCATTGAAAGAGAAGTCACGATGGAGCAACGAATCATAAGGGGTCATTTTCACAAAGACTATTCGGACGAATTCCTTACCCTGGTATCAGCATATTTCAAGGGAACTCTCCCCGACACATTGGCATTCGAGAACTTACTGAAAGTATGGAGGGAGAATCCGACAACAGACATCTCCACCAATACCCGCCAATTCATACTTGAAAAGAAGAGAAAAAGAGACGAGTCACTCCCCACATATCAGGAGTATACATCTATGATTGGCACAATAAACAGACTTTTCAGTAACCCCGCAGATTTTCAATTCTTCTTCGTCGGCGATACAGATGATCTGGAACTGACCAATTCTGCCATAAGGACAATAGGAATACTTCCTTCAACCCCTACTGTCAGAATAGTGAATGAGAACAGGAATCTCTCATTTTCATCCTACGACAAGAGATCCTCTGTCCCCATCGCCATGAATTTCGACAGAGAGTACCATAACCTGAAGATTCTCTTCCCAAGCCCTATGAAGATAAATGACAGACTTGCGGCAAGAGTTCTATGCTCCATCATAGAGAAACGAGTACTTACCGAGCTGTACAGGGAGGGAATAATGGCATCCTCATCGTTGAGTTTCAACCGTTTTCCCAAGGAGTCGGCAATACTGGACTTCACCATGATGACATGCGATATCCCCTTCGATGCAGAAGAAAGGATAATGACCATAATCCATGAACTACTTGCCACAGGAATCTCCGGTGCTGAGATTCAGTCGTCAAAGAAGATTCTGGAACTTATGGATGAGTACAACGCTGCCACCAATCCGGATTTCTGGCTCTCAATTCTCAACGAGAGATATATAGACCAGAAAGATTTTCTCAAGGAGAAAAAGAACGTTATGGATTCCATTACGGAGGTAACCCTGAACGAGCTTCTATCCCAGATACTTGACAGCGCCACTATTTCGTGGCAGATAATAAAACCACAGAAAGATGAATAATATGCCTATAATGATAGACGATATCATCGTCTCCGGTGAAATATTGGACGAATACTTTGCCTGCGATTATGAAAAATGTGCCGGAGCCTGCTGTATAATAGGGGACAGCGGTGCTCCCATGGAGGAAGATGAACCACAGAAGATCGAAGACAACTACCACCTCATTACACCCTTCATGCGCCGTGAAGGGATAGCGAAGATCGAAGAGGAGGGATTCTTCACAATAGACAGCGACTCCGACTGTGTGACTCCGCTTCTGGGCAACAGCGAGGAGTGCGCCTATTGCAATTTCGAAAATAACGGAGCATGCTACTGCGCAATAGAGCGCTCATGGTGCAACGGGAAATCAAAATTCGTAAAGCCCATCTCATGCCGCCTCTATCCCATAAGAGTCTCACACCTGTCCAACGGAACCACAGCTCTGAACCTCCACCGTTGGGACATCTGCGAAGAGGCATTCAAAAAGGGCAAGAAAGAGAATATAAAAGTATATCAATTTCTGAAGGCCCCTCTGACAGAAGCCTTTGGAGAAGAATTCTACGCTGCGCTGGAATACGCCGCAAAATCGGAAACTACTCAATAGGTTCTTCTACAGGTCCGTTTTCCTTCTTGGATAGGAAAGTGACAGTGCCGCTGATTCTCAGAATCTCCTTTCTGGGACCTTGAAGAATCAGTACAGACTCGCCTTTGGTAATAGTTATCTCATCCTCAAACATCCTCATCAGACGATTAAAGACAGAGGAAAGCCTGAAAGAGAGTCTTTCCGAATCTTCATTAACCAACTCATATCCCCTTGAAGCAAAGGCATCGAGGATAATTTTTCTATTGGCTTCAAAATCACCGTATATGATGGTCTCTTTCTTTACATATGTCAACTTGGGGTAGAATATGGCCACAACTGAAAAGAGTGCCATCACCTTCGGCCACGAACCCTCCCTAAGGACTCCGCCAACATTCGAGAACATCATATCAAAGCTGTACTCAGGTGTTATCAATATCAAGACCGAGAGGATAGCCAGAAAGACTATATTGAAAAAAATGAACGATTTTACAGTTCTTATAAGGTATTTTACTACCGGATTCATACTATTATTCATCTCTTATTATTTTATTTACCACAAATATACTTGTTTTTATTTATCTTTGTCATCTTAAAGAATATTATGGAAGAAAAAAATATAAAATATGACTGTTCCAGAGGTTGTATAACCGAAAGAACTGAACAACAGGAACTTATAGTGACATACCGGCCAGGATGCTGTAAGCTGAAGGATTTCGACTGGCTTTCGAAAATTCACGACCCAGCCTTCGGAAACTATTATGAAGTACGTTTCAAGAATACCCGCAAAGGTTTTTATGAAAATACGTCAGGTCAGCTGCTCAAGCAGGGTGATCTGGTAGTAGTAGAGGCTGCCACCGGACACGATGTAGGAATAATCACACTATCAGGCCCCGTGGTCTACAGACAGATGCTACGCTGCCACTCCACACCAGGCATCAAGGAGTTCCGTAAAATATACAGAAAGGCCAAACCGCTAGATCTGGAGAGATGGCAGGAGGCAATAGCACGAGAAAACCAGACCATGATCCGCGCAAGAGCGATAGCTCAGGAGCTGAATCTGGATATGAAAATCGGTGATGTCGAGTTCCAGGGAGACGGCAGCAAAGCCATCTTTTACTATATCGCTGACGAAAGAGTCGACTTCAGGCAACTGATCAAGGTATTCGCCGAAGAGTTTCGAATAAGAATCGAGATGAAACAGATCGGTGCAAGACAGGAGGCAGGACTCATCGGAGGCGTAGGTGTTTGCGGCAGGGAGCTCTGCTGTGCAAAATTCATCACAAACTTCCAATCAATATCGACACATGCGGCTCGCTGTCAGGATCTCTCGCTCAATCCGCAGAAACTGGCAGGACAATGCGGGAAACTCAAATGCTGCATAAACTACGAAGCCCCCATCTACATAGATGCCCACAAGACCATTCCTCATGTAAGTGGTCCGCTTGACCTGATAGACGGCAACGCATATCTGGTCAAGACAGATACCCTCAAGGGAATAATGTGGTTTACCTACCAGGAAGGAAATATGTCATCGATGATTCCAGTCCCGGCAAGCGAAGTGAAACACATTCTTCACGAAAACAAGAACGGAAGGAAAGGTCCATCAATCCAAAAGGACTCATCCAAGGAAGAGAACGTCGATTTCGTCGCCGCTATAGGAGATGACAAGATCGACAGATTCGACGAAAAGAAGAAGAAGTCGAAGAAGAAGAAAAAGAAGAATCCGAACTCACCCAAAAAAGAGTCGGTGCAGAAAGATGAAAAATAGCATCTTACTGATACTCTCGTTGATTGCATGCAGCTGCACTCGCACATCGGAGAACGAATTCTTCAAGACAAGAGAAGAGTCCTCTTGCATCTCTTTCAGCCTGAATATGAGTGACACACTATACGCATACAATCTGTTTATATTGTTACGATACGACTCATTCACAGACAGAAACAGCATTCCTATGGAGGTAACCATTCTCTCCCCTACTTCAGTCAGAGCATCTGAGACCATAGTACTCCCATCATCCCGTGACATGATTAAAAAGAACAACATAAAATACTCATGTGGAGTGGGATACTACGATGTGCAATACTCGTACAGGGAAGGTATTATTCCAAATGAGAGAGGAACATGGCAGATCTCGCTTACACTACCCGAAGATGAGAAGAGAATAACTGGAGTTGGAATATTAACCGAAAAAATACCTATAATCAGAAAATGAGAGGAAAAGATAAACTCAGAAAATTCAGGGAAAACCTCACCTTCAGCAACCTTATCCAGCCTCAAACAGAGCAGGTGCTGAGAAAGGACCACCAACTCAAAGGCAACTGGGGTAAAGAGATATTCGGAAATGACCACCCCATCATACTGGAACTAGGATGCGGAAAAGGCGACTACACCATAGCACTCGCAAAGAGGCATCCTGAAAAGAACTACATTGGAGTAGATATCAAAGGGGCACGACTGTGGAAGGGGGCCAAATATGCTACCGAGAACCAGATGAAGAATGTAGCATTCCTTAGAACAAGAATAGAGTTCATAGATTCCCTCTTTGGAAAGGACGAGGTATCTGAAATATGGCTCACATTCTCGGATCCTCAGCCTCACAAGCCACGTAAGAGACTCTCAAGTCCACTATTTCTGAATAGATACCGAAATTTTCTAAAGGCTGATGGCTTGATGCATCTTAAAACAGATAGCATATTGTTGCATGAATACACACTTGAGACAATAGCTTCTGAAGGTGACGAACTTCTATTTGCTGACAATGATATCTACAACTCCGGAAGGGAGATGGAAACAGAAGTAAAGGAGGTTCAGACATTCTACGAACAGATGTTCCTGGCAAAAGGAATGCCCATAACCTATATTCTCTGGAGACTCAAGGCCAAAGAGGTCAAAGCCTCCTTATAATAGGAATCGCCCAGCACTGAGAGAGCACCGATTGCCTCTTTCAATTTATTGCCGAGAATTTCGGATGCTGATTCAAGTCCACCGTTGTTTATTACGAAATTACGCACTTGTGTGACTACTGCTGCATTTCTCTCCTTATCAGGATGCATGGGGTCAATAGTACGCATAAGATTCCTTATTTCACTCTCCATCTGAGGATTATTGGAAAAAGCACACAGAAGAGGAAGAGTCACCTTTCTCTCCTCTATATCACAATTTGAATCCTTGCCGGAGACAGAGGTAGGATAATAGTCGAGAATATCATCTCTCATCTGAAAGGAGAGCCCCAGATTGTAGGCATATCTACTCACTGCATCGATCTCACCTGAGGGCATTTCCGATACAATGGCCGAACTCTTAACAGATGCAACGAATAGCGATGCTGTCTTACGGGATATAATCTCCTCATAGTCTCCATATCCGGTCTCAAGAGACTCGGCAAGTTCCATCTGTATGAGCTCACCTTCAGCCAAAGCCTCAAGTGTTCCTGCAAAAAGAGACAATACCTCTGAAGAGCAGCCCCTCGTTATGAGTAAGTTTATCGCCTTTGTAAGCCAATAGTCTCCAAGAAGCAGAGATGCGCCCGGAGAGAAGGCATTCTTGACAGTCAATCTACCCCTCCTTTTGTCACTATCATCCACGACATCATCGTGAAGCAGAGTCGCAGTATGAATCAGTTCGGAAGCAGCAGCACAAGCGACTACCTTATCATTACAAAGACCGCTGCCGGCATTTGCCACAGCAATTGCCAGCATCGGTCTCAATTGTTTGCCGGACGCTTCGAGAAGATAATTGTTTATCGCATTCAACATATTGCTCTTCGAAACTAAAGCCGAAGACATCAGTTTTTCAAAATCGTCCCAAAATGGCGACAACTTAAGTTTTATCTCCTCAAAAACAGTCATGGCACTAGAAAATAAATGCCAGAGAGAGTTCTCCTCCCTGAAGTTTCGCAGATTCTACCTGCTCTTTAATAGCAGGAATTGTGAATTTAGAAGAATCCAAGAAAGGACTTAATGTCCAGTTCCATTTGAAAGAAGCCTGGATTTTCCACACTGTAACACCGAAACCAAGTCCAACTCCATATTCAAGACGACTCTTGAAATCAGAGTTTGAGATGTCAATTCCCAGAAGCTTTCCGTTAGTGTAAAGAGCACATCCTATGTATGGAGCAACCATTACGAATGGTTTTACAACTCCAAGAATATTGATGCCCCACATTACATTGACGGGCAGACGGAGTGAGCCGGTCCTTAATACAGAATTTTCACTAATTGTCACTGGACCAAGGCTATAGTCCTTTGAGCTGACTCCTGTCTGAACATAAAGGAGCTCGGGCTGAACTTCAAAGCCGAGAGGCAGGTTTAGGTTCAAAAGAACACCGGCATTGAATCCTGTGTAGGATTTGAAGAAACCATCCTTTTTAATGTCTTCAAACTTTGTCATGTTAGAGAAGTCCAGACCGGCCTTAACACCGAAACTAACAAATTTGTCTGAAGCAGATAGTCTTACTGCCGAGGCGACCATCATAATGACAGCCAGTAGAATTGTGAAAATTTTACGCATAATATTTGTTATTGAAGTGATTCCATCTTGGCAACGATAGCTGCCTTAGTGGTAGAGCCCACCATCTTTTCCTTAAGCTGTCCGTCCTTGAAGAAAAGAAGAGTAGGGATATTTCTGATTCCATATTTCATAGGAACTTCAGAAGCATCGTCAACATTACATTTTGCAATGAACCATTTGCCTTCGTATTCGTTTGCAAGTTCGTCAACAATAGGTGAGAGCATTTTGCAAGGACCACACCAAGGAGCCCAAAAGTCCAAAATTACAGGAACTTTTGAATTGAGTACCAATTCTTCGAAATTTGAATCATTTACCTGTGTCATAGTAGTAATTATTAAAAGTTAAACATATAATCAGAAGAAGTATAGGAGACTGACATCCAACCCTCCAAGCTTTTCAGGTGTCCCTAAATCCCAGGAGTACTTGATTTGCAGCTGCATTCTCCAAAAATCAATACCGGCTCCCACGCCCACACCATAATCGAAAAGGGTCTTTTCAGGGCGGAAAGCGGCTCCGACAAATGGAGAGACCATTATGAAAGGCCTGAAAAGAATCAGGTCAGGTCCCCACTGCAAATTAACCGGTACATTCACGCAATGAGCACCAACAGGGCTCTTCATCACATAGTCCAACTCCGGCTGAAGCGAAAATCCGGCAGCCCCAAAGTCGATATTTACAGCAAATCCGGCAGTAGCACCAACCTTCCCGCCCAGCGAAGAGGCAGAAAAGTAATCTACCCCCGCCTTTATCCCGTATCTTACCTGAGCATCAAGGCTCAAGGGGTGTAACAAAAGGCTGAAGAATATGGCGATGACCGTAATATTTACCGCTTTGTTTCTCATTTGCGACCAGTTTATCCTGCGAAAATAGTTATTTATTTGTTTTTTACCAAAAAGGCGAGTCCTCCTTCTGAAGTTTCTTTATACAAATTAGGAAGATCGTGGCCTGTCTGCTTCATAGCCTCGACTACGGTATCGAAAGGAACAATATGTCTTCCGTCAGACATTAGCGAGAATTGTGTGGCATCCATTACGCGAGCTGCCGCGAAGGCATTCCTCTCTATACATGGAATCTGGACCAGTCCACATACCGGATCGCATGTCAGACCTAAAAAGTGCTCCATTCCGATAGATGCAGCACATTCGATCTGCTGTGGAGATCCCCCGAAGAGTTGTGTGACAGCTCCGGAGGTCATTGCACAAGCAGATCCAATCTCCCCCTGACATCCCACCTCAGCTCCTGAGATGGAAGCATTTTGCTTGATGATGGAGCCTATCAGACCGGCTGTTGCCATGGCCTTCAAAATCTTCTTGTCAGAATAATCATAGCTGGTCTTGATAAGGTTAAGGGCAGCGGGAAGCACGCCGCATGAGCCACATGTCGGGGCTGTTACAATGGTTCCACCCGCAGCATTCTCTTCGGATACAGCAAGTGCGAATGCAAACATCATTCCCCTTCTGTACATAGAGGTATGATAGCTCTTTGCATGCTGATAATAGGAATAGGCCTTGCGTCTGACATTGAGTCCCCCGGGCAGTACTCCCTCCTCATCAAGCCCCCTCTCTATGGCCTTCTGCATCACATCCCACCTTTGTGCCAGGTAATCCCATATATCAGATTCTTCGAAGGTGGCTACATATTCCCAGAAAGTACAGTTCCTGTCATTGCACCACTGAAGAACCTGAGCCATTGTGGTGTGGGGATAGATATCATTTCTCTGATAATCCCTCTTGCCACTTTGGCTGATGTCACCTCCACCAACACTGAAATATATCTGCTCGTCAATTAGATTGCCATCACTATCCAAGGCCCTAAATTTCATTCCGTTGGGATGTTGGGGAAGGAACTCCTTAGGCCGCCAGTCAAATTCTACATTATCTCCGAGCGCTTCGGAGATAGCCACATCTGTCAAGTGACCCTTTCCAGTGGCTGCCAGCGAGCCGTAAAGGGTTACAAAGAACGAAGATGCTCCGGGCACAAGTGCCCTGAACATCTCCGCTGCTTTCTTGGGTCCCATCGTATGGCTACTTGAGGGGCCCTTACCAATTTTGAATATTTCCTTTATACTTTCCATATTAAACTACTGCCTCGATATTCCAGACAAACGCCTTGACGCCCACATCCTTATTGCGGTTGTCAAGCTTTTTGATGGTCTGAAGTAGTTCGGGGACCTGATGATCTTCAACTACAGTCATCACAGCCGAGTTCATTTCCGGCCAAGTATGGGTACCGCGGCGTGGTTCTCCACCATTGGTGCCGCGGCCTTGTACCTGTTCGAAGAATGTGAATCCCGATATTTTGAGGGCATCGAGCATATACTCTACCCTTTCAGTATTGGCTTGATTGAATACTATAAATACACTTTTCATCGAATCACAAAATTAACAATTTTATTCTTCAGCCGAGAGCTGCATGAAAATAAATTTCTTGTTGTTCTTGGCTTTTTT
>JAQXKS010000008.1 GCA_029010575.1 Bacteroidales bacterium
CAGGCCAGACTTTTGCCGCCGGCTTCCTTCAGATTCCACCTCACGATGGACACCCTTGCCCTTGGCTATATGCTTCCCGTCATTAGGGCGCATTCGGGACTTTCACCCGTTAGAGCATGCCCATGCTGGGCGTACTAAAAATATACCCTCATAGGGATGCCTAGTGAGGGTATATGATAGAAAGTAATGAGTACTATTCAATATTATTAGCATCTGAAGTGTTGTCTAATGCCGTAAATAGTGAATAAAAAGAATCTTTAATTAAATGAACTCCTGCCAAAGCCATTAGTCCTAAATAAATTGGAGCTGCAGACATGCCTCCTCCTTGGTCATATTTAGCAGTCCAGGCAGAAGAAAGTTCTCTCATCATAGAAAAATCTGTATCGGCTTCAAAAATTTGCAGAACGAAAGCGATAACACCAAGAATGGGCGGAAGTAATAAGAATAATCCGATAAAACATTCGATTCTCTTGGCTTTAACAATTGCTGTATCCATTATCTATATATAATTAATTGTCACTAAATACTATTCACTGTTTTAGTCTTTATGATAAGACACCATATCGCCTTTATCATTACGATACATTTCTATATAATCCAAACAACTTGCTTTTTTAGCACCATTATAATGGAATACAAAGGTTCTTCTTCCATCACTAGAATCACAGCGTAAAGTAGATTCAGTTTGTTGTGTTACACGACCTACTACTAAAGGATTATATGGAGGAATCATAAACTCAAAAGTATCATTGTTGAATTTATAATAAATATCTCGGTGAGTTGGACTATCTATGGCCTTTTCTCCATTTCTCCATAGGCAATTTCTTGGCGAACTAAAATGATTATAATCTTTACCTGAACTAATTTTATGGGCTCGAATGAAATAATTCTTTATGTAACTACCATAATCTGAACACATTTGGATGTTCATCTTATAACAATTAATACCATAGTCCCGTTCTTCTGCTCCATAATATCCTTCTCCATACTTTACCATGTATGAAAACACTTTATCTGCAATACTGTAATTTCTGGATGGTATCTTATTTAAAAGACCATTTGAAAAATAATCTAATTCAAAGTCAATTTGGTATGTTCCTTTCATGTAAAGGAAAGCTGCAAGATAAATTGCTTCAGCTTCAAGGTCTTTAGTATTAAGTGATGTATATTTCTTAAGGTCAGCCACACTTTCTTTTACATATTGTTCTACAGGGTCTATTGAATTGTTATCCAAATGCAGAGTAGAAGCATTTGCTGTCTTAGATTTGCCATCATTCACACTCGAAGAAGCTGATTTTTCAACTTTCACTTCTTTCTTTTTCCCAAATAAAAAATCAAAAAAATCCATATTATTTATACGATTTAAAGTTTAACACTCTTTTTCGAATCTCCTTATAATTGAAGCGGCATTCATTTTGTAATAATTTAAATAAGATTTCAATATCATTATCTGTCAATGTTTCTTCTCCCGTACAGATAGCAGAATAAAACATAAATGCTATATATTTTGCCTGTTCATGTTTTTCTGCTACTATTTCTGCATATGTTTTGTCCTCTATTTCTGCGTAACCACCAGTGTTATTAGGTCTAATTGATGCATGTTGATAATATGTTAACGATTTCATATTATATTTCCACCCTGATGCATATGATATTTGTGAAGCAAGTTCATTACAGTAATGAGCATAATACATATCTGATATATATAGTAAATCAGGGTTTATGTGCATTGGTATTACCCACCTAGCGATAGTACTTAATTCTATTGAAGCCCTATTAACATATGCTTCTTGTTGAAAAATCTCATCCTTTGTTGTACAAGCTAATTTTGTTAAATACACAAAATAATATCTGTAGATTTTCCGACATAGTTCGATATGGTTCTTAGGACACATCAGCAGTAATAATCTAAAAGTATTTGCAGCCCCAGCTAATCCGTAGTCACTATTCCAAAATCTATTAGGAAATTGTGATAACATAATTGTACTACGATAAAGATAGCTTAAACCGTCCTCTAACTTTTGTCCATAAATATATGTGCATGCTATGTCTGCAAGTATATAAGGGTGTTCTTTTTCTTTAAATTCAAAAATGATAGAGTTTAGAGCTATAATTGGAATCTCATATAATGCTAATGATATACCTTTAGTACGATACGGAGATATTATATCTTTAAATTGGGGATTATCATTTTGGGCATTTTGAATTTTACGCACATAACTATCTACATATGAATCATTAATACACAAACTTTTATCAATCATTATTACTTCATGCATCTCACATTCCATGTATTTATTGTGCATAAATAAGCCTAGTTCTTCAAGTAAAGAGGTTATATATTCATTTTGAATTCTATTTGTATAAAATTCAAACATCATGGGAAACAACCAATTCTCGTTTTTCTCTTGAAAGCAAATAGGATATTCAGATGCAAAACCACTGAATGCAATAGGATCTGCAAGTTGAATCTTTTTTAGAATCTCTTTTATAAATTGTTTTTCTTCCATATGTAAATCTTGCATCAATAAAAAAGCGCGAACCACAATGCCACACTCTTACTTGAAGGTCGTAGGAAACCATAGATGCAGATGTAACAATAGCAGCCCACGCTATACGCGTGAGAACCACTATGCTATCCTTGCATCTAATTGAAAATTTCCTACGTTTTCAAGTACAAGATAAGCATAACGCTTCTTCTTTTTCTCATATGTCTTTGGATGGAGTTACCTCAATCCAACTGCAAAATTACAAAAAAGCCGTAATAATAAGCCTTGTATGGGCAAATTATTACGACTTGATGAGTATTTTAGAGTTTCAACCCTCGATTTTGTCTTCTACTTGTCGGCAATCCTAACGCTTCCATAAACTCATCTTTCTTGCGTCTGAACCACGAATGGCGTGAAACACCATCAATGTTAAGGTCGAAATGTCCTTCTCTATCTTGTTTCAGAGAACAAATCGCACCGTTAGCCGAGAAGGATTGGTTATGTTCCGATGAGTAGAGTTTACCTGTAACAGACACCTCTTTGAATGTGCATAATTTCCGTATAAGGTCGTCTGTAAAGCCCATCTTTTCGCTGAGGTATTTAATCATCGGCATCAGTTTCTCTACATACGGGAAGTAACGCAGAATCTTGTCGATATACTCCGATTGTTTACGATGTTCCGCTTCGTATGATTGCTTGACCTCCTGTATCTGCTTTTGGTGCTCTACCTGCATTTGCTTGATATTGGATTGCAGTTGCTCGATGGTCTCGTTTCGGATTACTATCTCATCCCGTAAATCCTCATTCTTGCGTTCCAACGATTTCATCTTACCGCTGCCGAAAAGAGAACTTACTCCGCTTGCAAGCGCTGTGGCAGCATCGGTGGCTACGCTTTTGAGTTTGTCGGTGCGTATGTTTTAGTTCTTGCTCGGCAAGATCTATTTGGTGTTCCTTGTGTTGTCGCTCAGCCTCGATGCGTTCAAGCTCGGCACGCTGCTTCTCGATGATAAAGTCGTTTCGTTCCAAATGCTCCTTGCCTGTCTCGGATTTGGAATGCCCTCGCTCCATTGATAGAATTTCGGATGCCAAGGTCTGCATCTGCATCATATCATCATCGTTTAGTTTTCGGCTCTTGCCCGTTTCGTGGTCCATCCAATCGAATACAATATGGGCGTGGTAGTTGGGTTTGAACCAACGACCGCAAATTTGAAAACTCTCCTTATCGTCTGGGGCTGGCTCTCCACCGAGCCAATGCTCCTCGTCTTTGTGTAGGAATATTTGCAATGGTGTGATACCCCAACGCTCCTGACACTCCTCGCCAAATCTGCGAACATCCTCTAATGTGGTATCGGGCTTGATGAGTAGCACACCCTCACGAATGGGTGAGCATCCCGCCACCTTGATAATCTTGCCACTCTTGGTTTTGCGTTCTCGCTCTTTCTCCTGCATCGCTCGCCCCGTCTTAGCCTTTACCATCTGCTTGATGTTATTGTAATGCGTTTGTAAATCACAATCGCTGAGGCATTGTTCTGAAAGAGGGCTTTCAGAAAATTAAGGAATGTGCTCTTGCCTGTGTTGCGTTCCTCCGATACCAATAACAGGATTGGCAACTTCTGAACGGGTTGCAGGTAGAGCAGTTGCAGATAGTCCATACCCAACTCGTATTGCTCACCGAAAATATGCTCCACCAATGAACGAATAGAGGGAAAATCACCCTCTTGCGGTTGGTGGTCTATCGGCTCATAGAGGTTAAGGAATTTGCCGATTACAGAGCGATAGCCGATGTGTTCGGGTACGGTACAGAATCCGTCATACTTGGGAACGCTGCCGATGTAGTCCTTGCCATAGTCTTGGCGGAGCGTTTCATTGTTCCAAGGGATACGCTTCTTTACATATCCACCGTTCAGTCTCGGCTGCTCCACAATCTTGTAGAGCGTTGTTCCCACTCGGATAAATTCTTCTTTTGCCATACTGCCATCTGATGGCGGCTTATGGCTTGATGTTACTTTGATAGCTTCCATTTTCAAATGCTTTTAAGTTCAAAAAATGTCAGCTACAAAAATATAAGTGATTGATGGATAAGTTGCTACGCAAATCATAGCAGAATAGTGAATAAAGTACTATGGGGATTGGAATTTGAGGGGTGCATAATCAAAACAAGCCCGAAAACAGGTCGAAAACCTATCTTCGGGCTTGCCTTGACCGACTAATCAGCCGATATGCCGATATTACGACATACCTATTGGAGAGTTGGCAAGCGAAAAGAGATAACATACATTCTCTTTTCGTCCGCATATCCTCTTTAACACCTCACCCCGTATCTTCTCTGCACCGTATGAATGGATGCGAAATGCAAGGGCTATAATCATATCCATATTGTAGAGGGTAGCCCAATAGGTATATGGTATTACTTCGCAATGTTGAGTGTGTTCTGCTATCACTCCGCTTTTGTGTATAGCTTGGATTGCAGCCTTTAGTGTGGGTGCTGCCACATCGAACAGCACCACAAGTTCCGTAAACGACATCCATATATTGCTATCAGGAATGTTCACTTTGCCTGATTCGCTGATTGTTATAACTGCTCGTTCCATATCCATATATATTAGATTGCAAACCTTTCACAAACTCGACTCTCAAACATTGATATATCGTGTTCAAGTTTGGTATTAGTAACCTTTGCGTAAATCTGCGTTGTGGTAATGTTCGTATGTCCGAGAATCTTGCTTACACTCTCTATCGGCATTCCATAGTTCAAGGCTAACACTGCGAATGTGTGCCTACTCAGATGGAACGAAGTTCGCTTCTCTATACCGCATAATTTAGCCACTTCTTTTATACGTTTGTTTATAGTGTCGTGGCTACCGATATTAAATAGATTGTTGCTTATTCTGTATGGCTCATATCGCTTGATAATCTGCATAGGTATATCCATCAACTTGATTTGGAACGGTACACCTGTCTTTTGTCGCTTTGATACAATCCAAGGCGAACCACCCAACATTGTGATATTCTCCGTTGTCAAGTTCTTAATGTCAATGAATGATATTCCCGTCCAACAACCGAATACGAATAAGTCCCTTGCCAACTCCAAGTCGGGATTGTTCAATTCAATAGTTGTAAAGGCTTGCAACTCATCTTCGGTTAGAAAACCTCTCTCCTTATGGTCGGGGTCAACCTTATATTGGGCAAATGGGTTGCGTGCAATCTTGCCATTATAGTGAGCAGTGGTTACAATGTGCTTCAATGGTATGGAGTATATCCAGACAGAGGATTGAGCCAATCCAACCTCATTTCTCAGATACAAGCAATAATCACGAATAAAATCCTCTGTTAGTTCATTCATCGCAATATCTGTACGCTTGTAGTGTACCTTAATAAACTCGGCAAGATATTTCCTTACGGTGAGGTACTTTTGATATGTACTCAGAGAACGATCCTTGCCAACTCGTTTGGCAAAGGCTTCGTTCTCCTTGTCGAATGCTCGGAGCAGGGTTTCATACTCCGTTCCTATTCCTTGATAGGCATTGCGTACCATTTCGGCAGTTACAAACGCTTCTCTATCCGAAATGTGTTGGTAGTGTTTGATGATTTGAGCCTTGATGTTATCCAAAGCCAAATTGATGTCTCTCGATTCCTTACTCTTGCATTTTGCTCGGTTGCCTTTCACATCCCATAGGTCTTTATGGATACTCTGCTTGCAACTGAATTGAGCCACAGAACCGTTGATTGTCACTCGTCCCATAATGGGGACAATACCGTTTTTCTCTTTGCTTCCATTCACGTAGAACAGCACCTTAAATGTACTTCGCATAATCTAATCTTTTTTGGTTACAAAATTAGTTATCAGCGAGTTATACATTGATATGCAAACTGACGCAGAACGATGAAACGTGACGACACAAAGAAAAACTTTACTTAGTTATCGGGTAATGATTAGGCAACCGTTCTATTTCATAACCTTGCGTTTCTTTGCTAAATTGCCATCGTTACTATTTCTGAGGTTTTCTGTTTAATGCGTTATGGCTCAGTTCAAAACGCAGAGTTTCACCTTTTTTGCTCCGAGAACCGTAATTTTTTGATAAAAGTGCAATCCTCAGAGAGAGTTTCTGCTGCCAACCCCATCCGGAGCCGTCATAATGATGAACCGAACTTATTCTGAAGGTTATATGGTTATCACATAGAGATTTGACACTTATTTGAGGCTCATAATAGATCTCTATACGGTTGTATATACCCGCATCGGAATTGTAAAACAGATTGCCGAAATAGAGATCATTTGCATATGGAATACCATCAGGACCTGTCCTATTGTAAAAAGGCATCATCGGCGAACCCTTGTAGAAAGTCTCGCTGATGCCTATTCCTATTATGCGAAAGTCAAATTCCATCTGGAAGCCTCCAGGATTCCTGTATCCTTCATTCATTTGCCTGTCATTCTGGAAACTTTTCAGCCATCCGAACTTGAGGTCCATCTTGTCGACAACAGGAAGAAGCTTTTCGAAGCTGAAACCGATATGAGGGTATATCCAGATGTTGTCCACGACATTGCCCGCCTGGTAACTGCAAGCATAATGGTGCATCATGAATGGCAAGGCACCGTAGACGAAGCTCAGGGAACTGCGGGCATAGATCCATATCTGGAACTTCTCACGCTGGTTATTTCCGATCTTGCCTGTCCAATTGCATGCAAGTTCCGCGAAAGAGTTTTTACCTGACAGGGAGAAGAGGGCTCCCTGAACAGGCGCTTCAAAGAACATGTCATCCCCCTTGAAGGCCAAGGGATATTCTCCTGCACGCACCATGGCAGGAAAAATGCCGGCATAGGCCTTGAAAAAATCGCTGTCATAGTGATAATAAAGCAGCAGATCGGCATGATATTTCGGTGAGAGCTCGCCAAAATGGCGGGTTAGTTCACCGCCTGTCATAATCGAGTGTCCCTCGCCAAAGCCGATGCCTACCACCGGAGAGGCTGATACACCGAAAAGAGTCCCCGAGTCAGATGTATGGATATTGTCATACTCCCGATTGTCGAAGGCACTCCTGAAACCTACATTCCAAAGGAACTTTTGTGCAGTGAGTTCCTTTGGAATGAGGGTCAAAAGTGTAATTAATACAATCAGTTCTCCGACTCTTCTCATGTTGACTTAAAGAGGAGATTAGAAAGAGCTCTTGAGTCCTGTTGCCTTGTTAAAGACAAGAAGATCATCTGTAGAATCCTTATCCTTGATGTAATATCCATTTCTTTCAAACTGAACTGCAATACCGGTGCTGTCCTGCAGAAGAGCAGGCTCGGCAAGTGCATCACATTCAACTAATGAATCAGGATTTAGGAAGTTCTTGTAATCTTCTCCTTCAGGTATTCCTCCCATATCAGCTTGTGTAAAGAGGCGGTCATATAGTCTAAGGTGTACCTTTTTGCAGTGTGATGCACTTACCCAATGAATCGTGCCCTTAACACTTCTCCATGTTCCTGAACCTGGCTTGGTATCAGGATCGTATGTACATCTTATCTCTACTATGTTTCCTTCTGAATCCTTGATTACCTCTTCACATTTTATAATGTAGGAATATTTCAGGCGAACCTCTCCTCCGGGCTTGAGGCGGAAGAATTTCTTTGGAGGCTCTTCCATAAAGTCTGCCCTCTCGATATATAGCTCTGGTCCGAATGGTATTGCACGTGTACCTGCCTGAGGGTCTTCAGGATTGCAAACTCCGTTACAATATTCGACACCTGATCCATCCTGATCCTTCCAATTGGTAATTACCAGTTTGACGGGGTCCGTAACCACCATATAGCGGTTAGATCTCTTGTTAAGGTCTTCACGAAGACATGATTCGAGGAGGGACAGGTCTATGAGGTTATCCCTTTTGGCCACACCTACTGTAGCTGCGAAGTTCCTGATACTTTCAGGAGTATATCCTCTTCTTCTTATACCACAGATGGTCGGCATACGAGGGTCATCCCATCCACTTACATAATTGTTCTTAACCAATTCAAGCAATTTCCTCTTGCTCATTACTGTATATGTCAGATTCAGTCTTGCAAATTCGTACTGATGTGAAGGGAAAATACCTAACTTTTCAATGAACCAGTCGTAAAGGGGCCTGTGGACATCGAACTCCAGTGTGCATATAGAGTGGGTGATATGTTCGATAGAGTCACACTGTCCATGAGCATAATCGTACATGGGGTAGATACACCACTTGTCCCCCGTGCGATGATGACTGCAATGAATTATCCTATAGAGAAGGGGGTCTCTGAAGAGCATATTGGGATGAGACATGTCTATCTTTGCTCTAAGCACTCTGGAGCCATCCTCAAATTCACCGGCCTTCATCCTGCGGAACAGGTCAAGATTCTCCTCAACACTACGGTCTCTGTAGGGACTGTTTACACCAGGCTGCTGGACAGTACCACGGCCCTTGCGAATCTCCTCCTGTGTCTGATCATCTACATAAGCCAGCCCTGCCTTGATAAGCTGTTCGGCCCATTCATAAAGCTGGTCAAAATAGTCAGATGCATAAAATTCGTTTGCCCAATTAAATCCAAGCCAGTGGATATCCTCCTTGATGGAGTCTACATATTCGGTATCCTCCTTAACAGGATTAGTATCATCGAAACGAAGATTTGTTTTACCGCCATATTGCTTTGCAAGTCCGAAATTCAGACAGATGCTCTTCGCATGACCTATGTGAAGATAGCCATTGGGTTCTGGCGGAAAACGAGTCATCACTGTTGAATGTTTTCCGCTTGCAAGGTCGTTTTCAATAATCTCTTCGAGAAAATTTTTCTTTACGGCAGTCTCGCTTGTTTCTGTGTTAAGTACTTCCATTTCAATAATATTTATTAATTATTCTACTACTTGCTAAAGAACATTGAGGACCTGTTCTTTGATCTTTTCCAATTCATCTTTCATTCTGACGACGCATCTCTGCATATCGGCATTGTTGCTCTTTGATCCAAGGGTGTTGATCTCGCGACCCATCTCCTGTGCTATAAATCCCAGCTTGCGTCCGGGGTATTGTTCATTCTCCATGGTCTCCCTGAAGTAATTGCAATGTTGACTGAGCCTTACTTTCTCCTCATTGACATCCAGTTTTTCAATGTAGAAAATCATCTCCTGCTCGAAACGTCCTGAATCGCATGTTACCTCCAGTTCCTCAAGTTTGGGAAGAATACGCGAACGGATAGAGTCGATACGCAGAGCCTCATATTGTTCACATTCTTCAAGTGTGGAAAGAATGTTTGCTACTCTGGTCAGAAGATCCTCTTTAAGAATTTCTCCTTCCTTAGTTCTAAAAGAGATTAGTGAAGTCACAGCATCCTTTACAGCATCAATCAGCAGTTCACACTGCTCTTCGTCCATGGTGGTATCGACTGATGAAGAGACGACATCAGGCAACTTGAGTATGGTAGAAATGACATTTCCATCTGTGATATCCACATTTCCGGCGATTTCACAGAGCCTCTTCCAATAAGCCACGAAGAGTTCTTCGTTGATATTCCTCAACTGAAGATCACCTGCTGCGTTTTCCATGGTAATGAATAGGTCGATGTTGCCGCGCACAAGCGTGTCGGCAATGTATTTTCTGACCTGCAGTTCCCTGTCGCGAGGCAAGAGCTGGCTCTTTATTCCCAAGTCACAGTTTTTGCCATTGAGAGAACGTATTTCGACAATATATTTACGGTTTTCAATTACAGTTTCGGCTTTTCCATAGCCTGTCATTGATTGTATCATACTATTTCAGCATTTGTTTTGAATACTCTTTCCACTGGAGTGAGAGATCGGGCATCTCCAGTATTTCACATGCGATGGAGAGATTGTGTGCAGCATAACCGGCCTTTTGTTTGTTTGGAGACTTTACCAATTTTAGCCAAATATCCATGGCATTCTTCCACTCAAACCTACTGGCGCACTCGAAGGCCTCAATCCATCTGGAATCATTATACAGAAACAGTCTCTTCTGGAGAACAGTCCATTTAGGCAGGAACAACGAGGCAGCCTCTGATCCTATTCCTGCAAATGTCTCCTGCACTTGGGTGTCTATTTTGGAAATCGCCTTCTTTTCTGATATACTGCCCTGGGCGACAAGTGTCCAGACGCAGGTATCACGATAGAGTTCCCTCTTTACAGCAAGCTCAGAATAGGGAGCATATAAAGCAATGGAGAGAGAGAAAGGAAGCGAAACATCCACGCTATACGTATTGCGGGACACAACAGAATAATCTCCGATGGAGAGAGAGTCCAGAATGATGATAAAATCGCCTCCGGTAAAATCCCTCAAAAAAGAGACCGTTTCGGGCGTTTTAGCATCAATATCTTCAGAACGAACAGGATACAAAGGGATGGTGCCTTCATCACGACCAAGCTCGCTTTCCATGGCCATGGCAAGCGAATTTGCATATAATGTCATGCAGAGTGAATCTCTCTCTCCTCCCTGAGTCAATGCTACCATGCTGATGAGTCTGTCACCGAATTCAATATCATCAGCGGAGGTAGTCCTCTTCTCCACCTCTACAGTGTAACTCATAGGAGCACAAGCCGCCACAGAGAGCAGACAGATTAATGAGTAAAACAACATCCTTTTCATATCCATACTATTTTATAATTTCAGCATACAAATCATATTCATCGGCACCTGTAATTTCGACATTCACGAAACGGCCGACAAGCGATTCGGGATTGGCCACATCCGAACATCCGATAAGTACCTCGCCATCCACGTCGGGAGCCTCCTTGGAACTCCTTGCTGTCAGGTAACCGGTCTGCCAGGAGAGCGAATCGACAAGAACCCTCTCACGATTTCCTATTCTGCTTTCATTGAAGGCCAATGATATGTCTGCTTGCAGCTCCATTAGTTCGTCAAGACGTTCCTGCTTAACCTGAGGAGGAACTGCATCCCTAAGATGTGATGCACCCCATGTCCCCTCCTCTTCCGAGTAAGCAAAAGCACCGAGCCTCTCAATCTTGTAGTCATTGACAAAGTCAAGAAGGGCATCAAACTCCTTCTCCCCTTCACCCGGATGTCCCACCATCATGGTAGTCCTTATGACTATTCCCGGGACCTTAGTTCGCATCTTCTCAACCAGAGCACGTGTTCCGGCACCATCAACAGAGCGTCTCATGGCACTTAGCACAGCATCCTCTGAGTGCTGCAAGGGAATATCTATATAGCTGCACACCTTGTCACAAGAGGCCATTATGTCAAGCAACTCTTCAGGGAACGAGGCAGGATACGAGTATAGTACCCGGATCCATTCAAGATCCCTGATATTAGTCAGTTTGCGGACCAAATCGGGAAGTTTTCTGCCACCATACAGGTCAAGACCATAATATGTGGTATCCTGAGCGATGACAATAAGCTCCTTTGCACCATTGTCAACCAAAAATTGTGCCTCATCCACAAGGGCTTCCACTGGCACTGAAGTATGGGCTCCCCTTATGCCTGGGATGGCGCAGTAAGAGCATTTTCTGTCACATCCTTCAGAAATCTTCAGATATGCGTAGTGCCTCGGAGTAGTCAGGTGGCGGCGACAATCCAGCAACGGATTCCTCTTGAGTCCCAGCGATTCCAGAATAGGATCTATGGACCATGCACCGAAGAACCTGTCCACCTGAGGAATCTCTTCTTTTAGATCGGCACCGTACCGTTGAGATAGACAGCCCATAACATAAAGGATGCGGACCAGCCCTCTCTCCTTGGCCTGTACAGCCTCGAGTATGGCATTCACAGACTCCTCCTTGGCATCCAGTATAAAGCCGCAGGTATTGATTACCAAAAGGTCGACGGGGTTCTCTTCGAGAGATTCCTCCTCAGGGGAGATTTCGTAGCCCGCGTATTCCAATTGCGCCAAAAGGTGCTCTGAATCAACTCGATTCTTAGAGCACCCCATTGTTATGACCTTAGCCTTTGCCACTTTTCCTATTCCTCTTCAGGTTCAGTAAAATCCAAAGATGCGAACTCTTTAAGCTGATTATACCAGAGTACTACCTTTTTCATGTGTGAAGGATAAAACCTCTCTGCATCGTATCCAGGAAGGACTGTGGTAAAGAAATCTATGAGTTGCTTGGGGTCACTCTTTGGGTCGGGCGCACATGCATCTCCAAGATGGGCCTTCATCTTTTCAAAAACCTCTCTGAGGGGAGTCTCTCCTTCATGAGTATATATTGATATATCAGAAAGTGAAGATACTTTGGCTGAAGGACCGAAAGCGCTCCTTTTACCGGTGAGCATTGATTCGGCGACCATTCCAAGTCTTGCCTGTGATACATAACGATACAATCCCTTCTCTCCTGAGATTGCAAGAATTTTCTGCAAATCTGTTTTCATTTCTATTTTGACTATAAATTGTTCATTTCATTAAATATTGTAACCACCTGAGGAAGAACAGCCCTTTGACAATCTGAGATTACCACGTAGTGTGACTTATTCACTCGTGACTCATCAGAACACTGGCTGTTGATCCTGGCCATTACCGACTCTCTATCGGTCTTGTCTCTTGAAAGAACCCTTGAGATTCTTATTTCAAGAGGAGAGGTAACTGTTAGAATCCTGTCTGCCACACCCTCAAAAATCTCTTTTTCAGTTATGATTGCAGATTCCACTACGACAAATCCTGAAGAACTGTCACGATGGGAGCACTCATCCACCCACCTGTCTATATCCTTAAGTACAGCCGGAAAGACTCTCTGCTCCAAACCCATCAAGGCAGCAGCATCGTTGAAGACAATAGAGGCGAGCCTCTTTCTGTCAATCCGCCCATCCTGAGCAAGTATTTCATCAGAAAAGAGCTCCACCAATGCATTTTTTAAACACTCATCGGTATCATATAGTAACTTCGTCCTGCTGTCTGCATCATAAACAGGAACACCCAAAGCAGCAAAAATCTGTGTAATGAAACTCTTGCCCGAGCCTATTCCTCCTGTCACTGCCAGTACTTTCATTATTTGTCAGATGCTACGACACAATCGACATATCGTGGAGAGACCTCCCAATAGAGAACCCCCTTAGGGAGAACTGTCGCCCTGGGTATCACCTTCGAAGAGATGGAGTTGATGTAGTCATCGTAGTCCACTGTCAATTGAAATTCATTGTTCTTTGGTTGAATACCTCCGAAAGCCTTCCTGTAGGTAAGTGTCGCTTCTGAGGGGAGCACTATCATCTCCTTGTCTTCCGGCACACCGACAGGAACAATCGGTAGTGTAATCTTGCTTTCATAATATCGCGAAACATCCATCGAATAGTAAACCTGATTGTCCGAAAATGAGATCCAGCGTATAGGAACTATGCTGCAGATGCCGCTAACGGGTGAAGAGATATCCTTGTAAGAGATAGTCTCTGTCCACACGGAGTCAATAATTGATACATGCTTGATATCTCCATAGATATCAATGCTATCAGGCTTCAATGATATCTGTGAAACAGGCATATACTGGTCAGCAAAATCGAGGGAGTATTTGGGTACGACCGGAACACGCTTTGACACCATTGTGGGCAGTATGAAGTCCAGTTTCTCTGTTACGATGAACTCCAACTCTATCCCCTGAGGTAAGGATTGCACGAGTCCCTCCCTTAATGTCTCCCTGTCTGCTGTATAGATTGACGAAGATGAATCCCTTGCTACCATCGGACGGGTATCGAGATCCATAGTGATATAATTAGGTCCTATTCTGTGAATCAGGATATTGTAACCTTCTGTCTTACATCTTACGATAAGTTTGTCGTTGGATGTCACTCGTCCACCTTTGCCGTCAGGAGCCGATTTGAGCTCCACATAATACTCGAGAAAAGCAGAATACTGCAACGATAATGCATGGAGTAACCATATCACAGATGCAGCAAAGACCGAGAGGACCAGCAACAGCCATCCTCTCCTGTCTTTTATATTATCTTTCTCAAGTTCTTCCGACATAATTAGCGAGCTACGTCAGTTACATCCTTTACAATACAGGTCTTATCAACGCGAATTTTCACATTATTGTCAACTTCCACAATGATAAACTGTTCCTTGACATCAGCTACAACACCGTAGATTCCGCCCACTGTAACCACCTTGTCTCCTTTTTTGAGTCCATTTCTGAACTTGTTGATCTCTTTCTGTTTTTTCTGCTGTGGTCTGATCATAAAGAAGTACATCACAACAAAAATGAGAACCATCATAATCAGAAATGAGTACTTCTGAAAGAAAGTAGGTTCCATCTGGGCAGCTTCGCTTTGAGCCTGAAGCAATACAAATTCTAAAAATTTCATTTCGTCTTTTTTTACTAAAATTAAAAACAGCTACAAATATAATCAATTCTCAACAAGTCCCCTTCCTGATTTTACAATCTCACCTGTAGAGAGCATGTTTTTTATGATTTTGTTGAGCAAACCGTTGACAAATACCTTACTGTTTATAGTACTGTAATATTTGGAAATCTCCACATATTCATTCATGGTCACTTTTACGGGTATGGTAGGAAATGTTATCGCTTCAGCTATTCCCATGGTAATAAGCACCATATCTGTAGAGACCACCCTGTCTGAATCCCAATTGTCCACATTACTCTTCACCAACTGGTATAGGCGGCGGTAGTTATGGAATGATGTCCTGATAAGCTCTATCGCAAATTCCCTATCATCCTCCTTCAAGAAGACTTTCTGGGCAGGGAGTGTACCATCCTTCTTGAAAAGGTCGAGATTTCTGAGTATGACCCCCAGAACGAATGAGAGGTCATCATTGTATGTAGTAGAGAGATCTTCAAGTATCGTTTCCAAGTCTTCATTATCCTCCAGCTCCTCTCTGTATATTTTGGCAAAGAGCTTGCAGTCCTCCTTTACTGAATGCTCAGGACTCTCCATATAATTGGTGAAATATTCCCTTTCGGAGATTGTATTGTAGAGTTTTTTCACGAAACCGAGAAGTTCATCCCTCCACACCAGTCCGTTTTTCTCACAGAACTTTGTAAATTCAGCATTCTCCATAAGATATTTGCTAAAACTGTTTTCGGAGAATTTCCTGTTCGGATTTTTTTCTTGTTCTGTAGGGTTAAGTTTGCTCAGTCCAATGCTGATTCTGGCATCTGCCGCCCCCTTGAGGGCAACTGCCAAATTCAACATAAGATAGTATAAGTTAAGGGTTTCGGTACATGATTGTACCAGATTTTTCTCCACTTCTGCAATGGAGGAGTCTCCGGATGAGACTGCACTGAAAAGAACTTTGAATGCTTTGATTCTAATTAAACGACGGTTGACCATATTCAATTTTTAAAACATTTTGCAAATATAGCGCATTACCAGAAAAAAATATTTTATATTTGTAAGAAATTAATAAAAACTGACAAAATGTATTCGGAAGATTTAGAAAAAGCAGGTGCTTTCGAGCGCAATGGAGATGATGTTTTCTCAAAACCTGTCAGGGCAGGAAAAAGAACCTATTTCTTTGATGTAAAAGCAACTAAAGGAAATGATTACTACCTTACGATAACCGAAAGCAAACGCAGGGTAGAGAAAGACGGCAGATTTGTTTATGACAAACACAAAATTTTCCTTTACAAAGAAGATTTTGAAAAATTCAGAGAAGGTCTTGACGAGGTAATCGACTACATTAAGGAAAGATGTCCGGTAGTAGAAAGATCTGTTGAGGAAGGAAACACTTATTCGAATGTTGAGTTCGAAGAACTTTAATTGACAATCAAGAACAACATGCGACGGCCGATCTTTGTAATCCGGTCGTCGCTTTTTAGTAAAAACAAAAACCCACAGAATATGGAACAGAACACCAACAATAATAAGAAGGAACTGGGAATCGAAGTTCCCAAAGAGGTAGCAACAGGAACGTATGCCAATCTGGCAATTATCTCACACTCATCAAGCGAATTCATCATTGACTTCGCCAGAATACTGCCTGCCATGCCCAAAGCCATTCTCTCAAGTAGAGTGATAATGACACCGGAAAATGCTAAGCAGCTCCTTATCGCATTGAATGACAATATCAAAAAATTCGAATCCCAGTTCGGCGAAATCAGAACTAAACAGGAAAAAATCACTATCCCGATGGGCTTCGGTCCCAATACTCCCAAAGCTTAGTTTTTAGCGTACCGGTATGAAACCATCCATCTCATTTATAGGGGCGGGAAATGTCACTTTCAGATTCTCGCACGCTCTGCATGAAAAGGGTTACACTATTGACAAAATCTTCAATCGAAGCCAGGAAAATGCCAAGAAGGTAATCCGCATGCTCTCTGCCAACGGTTCAGACGCTGCGGTGGCTGCATCCCTAGACGAGCTATTCGACAGTTCCATCATTATAATAGCTGTAACCGACAAGCAACTCCCGGAAGTGGTTTCACATCTCCTTCCCATTGCCATAGACAGAACGGAGAGCGGGAAAAAGAACCCCATATTTCTACACACATGCGGAGCTGAGGATATTGCTGTATTCAACTCACTGGTGCTCACAGGCTGCAAATGCGGTGTCCTCTACCCTCTGATGACACTCAACAGAAACAAGAACGTAGAATTTAAGGATGTCCCTCTCCTTCTGGAGGCGACAGAGTCATCTATCGAGCCGGTGCTCGAAGCAATTGCGACTGACCTTGGGTCAGAACACTATTTCTACTCATCGAAAGATCGTCTCAAGATGCACGTGAGCGCAGTCTTTACGTGTAATTTTGTCAATTACATGCTTACACTCGCTTTCGAGATTGTAGGACGAGATCAGCCCCTATTGCTTCCCGGAACGGTAGAATCTGTGCGAAACAGTTTTCTTCACTCGCCACAGGCAGCTCTGACCGGTCCTGCAAAAAGGGGCGACTTAGAGACGATCGAGAAGCATTTGAACCTGCTCAAGGAGATGGGAATGGAAGAGCAGGCACAGCTCTACTCTCTCATTTCAGAGAATATCATGAAAAGACAAAAGGATAAATAGAGAACAAGTATGCCAAATTATAACTACAAAGTCAAACTTCACAAAATCAAAGCCTTTGCATTCGATGTGGATGGTGTGCTCACTAGCGGAGACGTTATCTCCACCCCTGACGGAGACCTTCTCAGGTCATTTGACGCGAAAGATGGTTTCGCGCTCAGGGTTGCGGTGAAAAGAGGATACCCTGTTGCCATTATAACAGGTGGATGTTCGGAGAGTATTGCAAAAAGATTCAGGACACTTGGAATTCCAGATAGTGATGTCTATCAGAGATCAAAGAACAAAATTCCTGATTTTCTGGATTTTTGCAAAAGATACTCAATCTCTCCGGATGAAGTGGCCTTTGCCGGTGATGACATACCGGATATTCCGGTGATGAAAATCTGTGGTCTTGCCGTAGCTCCTGCAGATGCGGTCAGACAGGTCAAGGAGTGCGCTGACTATGTTTCACTTTACGATGGAGGAAGAGGATGTGTAAGAGATCTTGTAGAACAGACTCTTGTAGTCCAGCATAAATGGGAAAAACCCTCCTCAGTGCCCAGAATAACTCTTGCCTCTGCATCCCCCAGAAGGAAAGAACTTCTGAGCGGTCTGGGCTATCCTTTTCAAGTAGAGCTATCCGGAGAGGTTGATGAATCCTATCCCGATGGTACACCGGTCGAACTCGTGGCGCAGACTATTGCTATCAGAAAGAGAGACTGTTTCCATAGGAAACTGCGCGAGAACGAGATTCTTATTACCGCCGATACGGTAGTAATCTGCGATGGAGAAATTTTAGGCAAGCCCGCTTCGGCTGAGCTGGCACACATGATGCTCAGAAAACTCTCCGGTAAGAGTCACCAGGTCATAACAGGCGTGACGATTACCGCTGCAGATGGACAGAGCAGCTGCTTCTCCACCAGTTCAGACGTGACATTCGCCAACCTGGACGATGAAGAGATAAGTTTCTATATCGAGCACTACAAACCTTTCGACAAGGCTGGTGCATACGGTATCCAGGAATGGATAGGTTTCATAGGAATAACCTCCATTACTGGCTCTTACTTCAATGTCATGGGGCTTCCTGTCCAGCGCCTCTACACTGAACTCAAGCGTTTTTTGTAGATTAGGCTTTCATAGACTATATCCCCCTGCAGATATCGCATTTACCACATACAGGAGTGTCGTCACTAATCCCTGAAAAATAACTTGACAGGTATTGTGAACGGCACTTGTCTGTTTTCAAATATCCTATCATGGCATCAATCCTGCTCCGATACACAAGCTTTCTGGATTCATACTCCTTGGATGGCAGATAGAGATTGTCTGGTGTCAGACGTTCGTTGAACAGTGTCAAAAGGGGCGAACGCACCCTTGGGATATACGTAAGTACATTCATTCTGGAGAGGTATAACAGATTTGCCTTGACACTCTCTACAGTACTCATAGTCATTCTGGCAATAAACTCTTCATCAACAGCAACCGGCATTGAGAAAAGTCCGGGATAGAGTCTCATAATTCCCTTTACAAACCTGTCTATCTGCTCGTTTTTCAGCTGGATATTGTAGAGTTCATCCCTGTATACCTTGAACATTATCCTCGTAGGATTGTCAAATTCATCGGATAGAGACCAATAGCCGAATTTTTCCAAATGGCGTATAGCACTATGGGCCATAGATGCATTCACTCTGTACCGTCTGACAAAATCCATCAGATTAAACTTGAAAGTCATTCCGCCGCCCTGTCCATATGCCAATTCAAGAAATTGGAAGACCTTCTGATAAATATCCGCAACAAAATCAAGAGATGGAAATTCCGACCTGAAGACCGATTCAAGTTTTTTGATATCTGTAACATTCCATAACAGGATTGCCTTCGACTCTTTTCCGTCCCTGCCTGCCCTGCCGGCCTCCTGATAATAGGACTCGACAGAATCCGGAATATCAAAATGGCATACAAAGCGCACATCACTCTTGTCGATTCCCATACCGAAGGCATTGGTAGCCACCATGATACGTGTTTGGCCATCGAGCCATTTCTGCTGTTTCAACAAGCGTTCCTGTGCAGATAACCCTGCATTGTAAAAATCCGCTGATATATTATTGGCATTCAGGAAGTCAGATACCATACGAGTTCCCTTTCTGTCCCTGACATAGACAATACCGGTTCCCGGGTATTTCGAACAGGCTAAAAGCAGTTTGCCGTACTTGTCCTCACACCTTCGCACTATGTAGCTGAGATTGGGCCTTAGAAAGCCGGAACAGAAGCAGAGCGGCTCCCTGAAGTCTAATTTCTGCATAATATCCTGAGCCACAGGCACTGTTGCAGTGGCAGTAAGGGCAATTACAGATACGCCTGGCAAATATGTTCTAAGGTCTGAAATTCGAAGGTAATCAGGTCTGAAATCATAGCCCCATTGACTGATGCAATGTGCCTCATCTACAACAATATACGATACCTTCATCTTCTGTACGCGAGAGATAAAAAGATCTGTCTTGAGACGTTCTGGGGAAAGATAGAGGAATTTGTAGTCTCCATAACATGCGTTGTCCAATGCAATGTCAATCTCTCTACCGGTCATACCTGAGTGTATGGCAATTGCCCTTATTCCTCTCATTTTCAAATTGTTTACCTGATCGTTAATGAGTGAAATCAGAGGCGATACCACGATAGCTGTCCCCTCACGCATGAGTGCCGGAATTTGGAAGCAGATTGATTTTCCACCTCCGGTAGGCAAAATCGCCAAAACATCCTTACCATCTAAGGATGAGGAGATTATATCTTCCTGAAGAGGTCTGAACGAATCATATCCCCAAATTTTTTTTAAGATTTCTTTCATAATCACAAATATATGAATATTTTTGGCAAAAATTTTGCTGGAAGCCCAATTCGGTAAAGATTTTTAAAAACAGTTGAAAATTAACAATAAAGCAACATATATCAAATAAAATGGCAAATATAGATTTAACTAAGTACGGCATTACAAATGCCACAAAAGTGATTTACAATCCCTCATACGAAGAACTTTACAAAGCAGAGATTGATCCTTCACTCACCGGATACGAAGTAGGACAGGAAACAGAACTCGGAGCAGTGAATGTGATGACAGGTATCTATACCGGACGTTCTCCTAAAGACAAATTCTTCGTAATGGACGAAGTATCTAAAGACACTATCTGGTGGACTTCAGATGAATACAAGAATGATAATAAGCCTGTTACCAAAGAAGCTTGGGCACAGCTCAAGGACTTGGCAGCTAAAGAGCTTTCCAACAAGACTCTTTATGTAATGGATACATTCTGTGGTGCTAACGAAAACACCCGTCTTAAAATCCGCTTTATCATGGAAGTGGCTTGGCAGGCTCATTTCGTAAAGAACATGTTCATCCGTCCCACAGAAGAAGAACTGGCAAATTATGGCGAACCCGATTTCGTAGTGCTTAACGCTTCAAAGGCAAAAGTTGAAAACTACAAAGAACTGGGTCTCAACTCTGAAACTGCTGTTGTGTTCAACCTCACTGAAAAAATGCAGGTTATCATCAACACATGGTACGGTGGAGAAATGAAGAAAGGTATGTTCTCATACATGAACTATCTCCTTCCTTTGAAGGGTATAGCTTCAATGCACTGTTCAGCAAACTGTGACGACAAGGGAGAAACAGCTATCTTCTTTGGACTCTCAGGAACAGGAAAGACCACCCTTTCAACTGATCCCAAACGCCGCCTTATCGGTGACGATGAACATGGCTGGGACGATGATGGTGTATTCAACTTCGAAGGCGGATGCTACGCTAAGGTAATCAACCTTTCTAAAGAGAACGAACCCGATATCTACAATGCAATCAAGAGGAACGCCCTTCTGGAAAACGTTACCGTTGACAAGAACGGAGTTATCGACTTCTCTGACAAGAGCGTAACCGAAAATACTCGTGTATCTTACCCTATCTACCACATTAACAACATCGTTAAACCGGTTTCAAAGGCAGGTCACGCTACCAAGGTTATCTTCCTCACCGCAGATGCATTCGGTGTTCTTCCCCCTGTATCTAAACTCACCCCTGAACAGACTCAGTACTACTTCCTTAGTGGTTTCACCGCTAAACTTGCCGGTACTGAAAGAGGAATTACCGAACCTACTCCTACTTTCTCAGCTTGTTTCGGTGCTGCATTCCTTTCACTTCATCCTACCAAATACGGTGAAGAACTCGTAAAGAGAATGAAGAATTCAGGTGCTACCGCATATCTGGTGAACACAGGCTGGAATGGAACAGGAAAACGTATCTCCATCAAAGATACCCGTGCAATCATTGACAGAATCCTTGACGGTTCGATAGACAGGGCTGAAACTATCACCATCCCTATGTTCAACCTCGAAGTTCCTACCGCCCTTGAAAATGTTGACACACACATTCTCGATCCTCGTAACACTTACAGCACTCCTGCTCAGTGGGAAGAAAAGGCAAAAGACCTCGCGGGTAGATTTATCAAGAACTTTGAAAAATTCACTGGAAACGATACCGGCAAGGCACTCGTTGCAGCAGGTCCAAAGCTCTAAATCTTTATAAGATAACTAAAAAAGAGGCTGACTAAAAGTCTGATGTGACCCCCAAAAGTTGGACGGTTTAACATTATTAAAAGGCGCTCTTAGATTGGAATAAAGCTCGGTATTGCACCGGGCTTTTTCCATTTAGCCTCAGTTTGATCCTATCATTGTTATAATAGTGTATATATTTAATCAGTTCTTTCTTGAACTGTTCAACACTATCCCATTCCTGCAAATATAGCAATTCTGACTTCATTAGTCCAAAGAAGTTCTCCATCATCGCATTGTCCAGACAATTGCCTTTGCGAGACATGCTTTGTATTATATCTTTATCTTTTAATGCTTTCTGATATCTATAATGCTGATAATGAATGCCTTGATCTGAATGTAGAACGAGTCCTGTTAGTATTGGAGTTTTCTTAAAGGCCTTATCCAACATTGTCATAACCATATGCTGATTAGGACTATAAGATATACTGTAAGAGATTATTTCTCCATTGAACATATCCAATATAGGAGAAAGATATATCTTCTTGCCTTTTATCTTGACTTCAGTAACATCAGTCGTCCATTTCTGGTTCGGTGCTGCAGCAACAAAGTCTCTATCTATAATATTAGGGGCTATTTTGCCGACCTCGCCCTTATATGACTTATATCTGACTTTCTTACGCTTTCCATGCAGTTTCATCTCAACCATAAGCTTTTGCACCTTCTTATGATTGATAGTGATACCATTAGAGCGCAGCTGAGCAGTTACTCGTCTGTAGCCATAACGACCTTTATGAGTTTCATATATACGCCTAATCGATTGCCTTATATCTTCATTCTCATCAGGTTCTTGAAGTCGCTTTGTATGATAGTAGTATGTCGCTCTTGCCATCCCAGTTTTCTTGAGAAGAATCTCAAGATCATGTTCTTGCCTTAGTTCTTGGATGGCTTCCGCCCAATCTCTTTGAGACGGTTTTCCCTTGCTTCTACTAAGGCTTTTACTTTTTTTAACAGAGCATTCTCCGCTTCCAGTTCCTTAACACGTAACTGTAAGAGTTCTAGCTCTGTCATCTCTTCCGGTTTCTTTTTCTTAGGTCTTCCCATATCGTTCTTTGGCGGTCTACCGCGCGTCTTAAATACATCCAGGTATTCATATCCCTGCTCCCTGGCTATCTTACACCACTTGGAGATAACTGAGCGGGCAATTAAGTGTTTTGCACTTAACTCCGTCAAAGATACAGATTCTATGAGATGTTCGCTAACAATCTGTAATCTCATTTCTTTAGTTGGCTTGGTGTAGGAGTGACGCTTGAGACCATCTTCACCATGCAACCTATACCGTTCGACCCAAACAAATAGGTCTGTTCTATTAACACCATAATGTTCTGTAACCTGTCTTTCAGTATAACCTGACAAGTAACGTTTAACAGCTTCCAGCTTAATTTCAAAACAAAATTTCATAACAAAACCCCGAAAGTTTTTTGTCTAACTTTCGGGGTTCATGTCAGTCAATATGACGATTAGTCAGTCTCTTTTTTTCTTTTCATATATGGTTACTTCGGGAGTATGTGCAATCCCTACCATCCTCCCTCCTGAAAACACAATATAAAAATTTAGCTATTCTTTTGATAGTCAAAGGAATAGCTTACATAAACTCAAACTGACATGGCAGCAGAATTGAAGCCACATATTGAGGAGGTGGCGGTAGGGTAAGTTTGGATGGCGTGGCCCCGTGAACGGGAGGGAACCGCGACGCAGTCGTGGGAGGGATGAAGTCGGAACTCGTTCCGACGGAACCAAGCAAAACTTACCCTACCGTCCCTATCATCATATCGATATAAATACGAAAAGAGGTGACTAAATCACTTATTAGTCACCCCATTCTTTTATTCTGTTATGTACGTCGGGCAGCCAGCCTCTGGAGGAACTCCGTTCCGCTTCGCTTGTTATTTGCAACATCCAGAAGGCTGTTTTTTCGCAAAGTTATTTCCCTGTTATATTTGGTAACTTTGTTGTTAGCACTCAGCGCATAATAGCCAACACGATAGCGAACCGATAGCGAACATGATTGCGAACATGATAACCAACATGATAGCGAAAGTGAACATTATAGATTAAACGCTCGTTGCAGTAACACTCTATCTCGATCACCAGCTCTTTCAATACTTTCAACACGCCCTTAATCCTGATATATTTCTCGATTTTGCTCAAAAGTACGGAAGAGATTCACGCTATGCTATAAGAACCGCTGCGCCGGGCACTTTCAAAGGATTATAGCAGGTTTTATCGTGATCTGTTTGGTTAGAGTGAGCATGATAGAGCATTAGTTTGAGAGTAAAATGAAATCAGTGCACAGTAACCCTGCTCAGAGACCATTCTGAAGGGGGTGCTCGTTCACTGGAGCCCTCCCTAGGGCCTCAGTGCACAGGCATGTGCCCCAGAGTGCGTTCTGAGGCCTATGCCCGTTCACTGTTTTCACTTTACTTACCATCAGTCACCACTTTGGCGTCATTTCTCACTATGAACGCTACCGCACGACTTGCCGATGAACACATCCACAGTCCGTTGGCGTCCTACTTCGCGATGAACGTTTCTGCACAGCCACCCTATTTTTTATTGTCCCTTGATAACTATCTCACCTGCACTGACATCAACCACTACTTTAGAATCACGGGAGATTTCACCGTTCAGCAGAGACTTGGCCAGCATATTGACCAGCTCTCTTTGAATGATACGCTTGACCGGACGTGCACCATAAGCAGGGTCAAATCCTTTTTCACTGATATACTCACGGAAACCATCCGTAAAACTGATATCAATTCCATTGTCAGTCATCTTCTTCTTAAGAATTGCCAGCTGCATATCAACGATCCCCATAATGTCCTTCTTGGTAAGAGGTTCGAACATAATGATTTCATCGATACGGTTGATAAACTCGGGTCTCATACTGTGTTTAAGGATATCTATTACACTCCTGCGGCACTCTTCGAGCATACCATCACGTGATGATTCATCAGCTCCTGAAATCCTTTGCATATATTCCTGAACTACCTCGGCACCGACATTTGAAGTCATAATAAGAATGGTATTTTTGAAATCCACTGTACGTCCCTTGTTATCGGTAAGTCTACCATCATCCAGAACCTGAAGCAGGATATTGAAAACATCGGGATGAGCCTTCTCTATCTCATCAAGCAGAATTACTGAATAAGGTTTACGTCGTACGGCCTCTGTCAGCTGACCTCCTTCATCATAACCTACATATCCCGGAGGCGCACCAACCAGCCTTGAGACAGAGTGACGTTCCTGATACTCACTCATGTCGATACGAGTCATCATATTCTCATCATTGAAAAGCGCCTGAGCAAGAGCCTTTGCCAATTCTGTCTTACCGACACCTGTGGTACCTAGGAACATAAAGGAACCGATAGGACGTTTTTCATTCTGAAGCCCTGCCCTGCTCCTTCTGACAGCATCAGAGACAGCTCTTACAGCCTCATCCTGACCCACAACCCTTTCATGAAGCATCTTTTCCATATTGAGAAGTTTCTCTCTTTCGCTCTCCATCATCCTCTTGACAGGAATACCTGTCCATTTTGAAACAATCTCAGCAATGTCTTCTGGGACAACAGATTCACTAATCAGTGGATCCGGATTTGCAGCAATTTTAGCGGTAAGTTCATCTATCTCCTTCTGTACCGTGGCTATACGGCCATAACGGATTTCTGCAACCTTGCCATAATCTCCCATTTGTTCGGCTCTGTCAGCCTCGAACTTCAATTTTTCGATATTCTCCCTGCAAGAAGAGAGTCTCGAGAGCTGTTCTTTTTCCACTTTCCATTTCGATTCAAGAACCGAAAGCTCCTCACGCGAACTCTTGATAGCCTCTTTTATCTCGTTAAGCTTAGGAGAATCCCCCTCACGTTTGACAGCCTCCCTCTCAATCTCCAGCTGACGGATCTTACGGTTGAGTTCATCGATAGGATCAGGAACAGAGTTCATCTCCAGACGTAGTTTCGAAGCAGCCTCATCTATAAGGTCAATAGCCTTGTCAGGAAGGAACCTGTTGGTGATGTACCTATGAGAAAGTTCGACAGCTGCTATGATGGCATCATCATCAATATGAACCTTGTGGTGGTTTTCATATTTTTCTTTCAGTCCCCTGAGAATAGATATACTCTCTGCCGGGGTAGGTTCATCTACAAGCACCATTTGGAAACGGCGTTCCAATGCCTTGTCCTCCTCGAAATACTTCCTATATTCATCCAAAGTGGTAGAACCAATCGCCCTGAGTTCACCTCTGGCAAGGGCAGGCTTGAGGATATTGGCAGCATCCATCGCGCCTGAAGTCCTACCCGCACCTACAAGGGTGTGGATTTCGTCAATGAAGAGGATAATTTCACCCTGGCTCTCGACAACAGCATTTACTACCCCCTTGAGCCTTTCCTCAAACTCACCCTGATATTTAGCACCAGCAACCAATGCTCCCATATCAAGAGAATAAATCTCTTTGGTTTTAAGGTTCTCAGGAACATCCTTACTTATGATACGTCGGGCAATGCCCTCTGAAATTGCAGTCTTACCAACACCTGGTTCGCCAACCAGGATAGGATTGTTTTTTGTCCTTCTGGAGAGAATCTGAAGCACCCTCCTAATTTCCTCGTCCCTGCCTATGACGGGGTCGAGTTTTCCTTGCCGTGCCCTCTCATTGAGGTTGACGGCATAACGCTGAAGCAACTCTTTGTTGCTACCCTGTCCATTGTTATTCATTCCGTTCATATCTTCCAATTTTATATGTTTTAAAA
This sequence comes from Bacteroidales bacterium, assembly GCA_029010575.1. GTDB lineage: Bacteria > Bacteroidota > Bacteroidia > Bacteroidales > UBA932 > Coprenecus. Next base: position 26,712 of record JAQXKS010000008.1, read on the forward strand.
AGAAGTTCGCAAATAATTTGCCAGCAGCTGTTTTATGACAAAATGTCATCCATTTTTTCTCATTTTCACTTTTATTTTAGGACAAAAAATGCTATGTTTGCGGATTATTAAAACCTTTAAATATTAATAACAAACACTATGACTTTTAAACAATTTGCACTTGCAGTAGCAATGATCTGCGTTGCCTCCTCATCTGTATCAGCCAAACCTAAAAAGAAAAAAGATGCAGAACCTGAAGGATACAAGTTCACCCATATCATTGAAAACCCTGTAACTCCTATCAAGAACCAGAGCAGTTCCGGAACATGTTGGGCATTTTCAGCGCTTTCATTCTTCGAATCTGAAGTTCTCAAGGCTGGTGGTAATGTAACAGACCTTTCAGAAATGTTCGTTGTACACCACACTTATCAGGACAGAGCAGAAAAGTTCGTAAGACTCCATGGAAAACTTGAATTCGGAGCCGGCAGCTCATTCGGAAACGCTCTCTACATCATGAAGAAATACGGTATGGTTCCCGAAGAGGTTTTCAAGGGACTCAACTACGGTTCAGACATCCACAGACATGGAGAAATGGACGCTGTCCTGAGTGCCTATGTTAAGGCAATCATTACCAACCCCAACCGCAAGCTCTCTACAGCATGGAAGGCAGGTTTCAAAGGCATCCTCGATGCATATCTTGGAGAAATTCCTGAAACCTTCACAGTTGACGGAGTTGAGTACACACCTGAATCATACATCAAGAGCCTCCCCATCAACCTTGATGACTATGTAGACCTGTGTTCATGGACACATGTACCTTTCTACGAAAAACATGTTATCACAGTTCCTGACAACTGGGTGTGGGAAACCTCATACAACATTCCCATTGATGACATGATTACAGTTATCGACTCTGCACTTGAAAACGGATACACCCTTGCATGGGCAGCTGATGTGAGCGAAAAAGGCTTCAATCGTAAAGGTCTTGGCATCGTTCCCGATTATGAAAAAATCAATCAGAAGGTTCAGGAAGTAGGTTCAGACCAGGCAAAATGGATAGGTACTTCAAATGTCAAGACAGAGGACGTAGCTTTCCTTGCACCTTGCGAAGAGCTCGTTATCACTCCTGAAATGCGTCAGGAAGGATATGACAACTACACTACCACTGATGACCACGGAATGCATATCTTCGGTATAGCACACGACCAGAACGGCAAGAAATACTACATTGTCAAGAACTCTTGGGGCGAAGCCGGAGAATACAAAGGCATCTGGTACGTATCAGAAGCATATGTTAGATACAAAACAATGGACATCATGATCAACAGGAACGCTATTCCTGAAGAGATCAAAGCCAAAATCAACTGGTAATCACACAATATGAGACTCGCGAAGCACATTCCCAACGGAATCACCTCATTGAACCTCTTCTGTGGTTCGTTGGCAATTGTATATGCATTTGAAGACAAATTCGAAACAGCGCTACTATTTATCATACTATCTGCCATATTCGATTTCTTTGACGGACTTGCTGCGCGTGCTCTAAGAAGTTACTCCGATATGGGAAAGGAGCTCGATTCGCTTGCTGATATAGTCAGCTTCGGACTTGCTCCTGCCCTTATGGGAGTGAATTACCTTCATGGTTTTTCAAATATAAGCCACATCGCTACATTGTGGCCTATCTTGATTGCAGTCTTTTCAGGATTGAGACTGGCCAAATTCAACCTCGACACACGCCAGACGGAGAGTTTCCTCGGTCTGCCGGTACCTGCAAATGCACTTTTCTTTGCATCATTCATCACATTCGTGAACCAGCATCCTGAGACCTTCAATATCTACCTCGCAAACCAGTACTCTATCCAGATTTTATCTGTAGTCCTTTCACTTCTTCTGGTAAGTGAAATTCCCATGTTTTCCATGAAAATCAAAAAATTAGGCTGGAAAGAGAACAGGATCAGGTATATATTTTTCATAATAACAATTCCCGTCTCAGCTGCACTATATCTTCTTTTGAGTGTCAACTGGACAGGAATTGTCAGTTTCTTTTTTCTATTCTATATAGTCTACAATATCGTAGTCTCTATTTTCCGAACTCGTTCTTAAGCTGTTCGACTCTGGTAAGAGCATCTGCTCCCTTTACCCCGAAATAGAACTTGATCTTAGGCTCAGTTCCAGAAGGTCGTACAGTAACTACAGAGCCATCTTCACTAAAGAATCTCAGAACGTTAGATTTGGGCAGTCCTGTCTTTTCAGGTTCATTGTAATCAATTACCTTTATGACAGGAGATCCTGCAAGCGATTTGGGAGGATTCTGCCTGTAATCTGCCATCATTTGAGCGATCTGACGGTTTCCGTCAACACCTTTCTTGGTGAGAGAAAGCAACCTTTCACAGTAAAGACCGAACTCATCATAGATCTTCATAAGCAGTCCATATAATGTAAGACCTTGATCTGCAGCCCATGCAGCACATTCTGCTATCATAGAACAAGCAATCACAGCGTCCTTGTCCCTTACGAATTCACCGACATTGAAACCATAGCTCTCTTCACCTCCGCAGACAAATGTGCTCTTTCCTTCGTTCTCACGTACTATCTGGGCAATATATTTGAAACCTGTCAGCACATCATACATCTTCACACCGAATTTTGAAGCTATGGCTGTAAGAAGTTCTGTAGTTACGATGGTCTTAACACAGTATGTACTATTATTAAGCTTGCCGAGCTCTTTCCAGCGTGTGAGGATATAGTAGGTAAGAAGCGAAGCTGTCTGGTTACCGTTAAGCAGAATCATCTCTCCCTTGTCATCACGCACTGCGATACCCACACGGTCTGCATCAGGGTCTGTTGCCATTACAATATCAGCATTCTTTTCGCAAGCAAGCTTTACTGCCATTTCCAGAGCAGCGTTTTCTTCAGGATTAGGAGATACGACTGTAGGGAAATCACCGTTGCTGACCATTTGTTCTGAAACTGTATAGAGGTTCTTGAATCCAAGGCGTTCCATAGCCATAGGGACAAGACGCACACCTGTTCCATGAAGAGGTGTATAGACGAACTTGATATCGCTGTGACGGGCTATGCTCTCGGGTGAGAGTGTAAGCGAGAGAATAGAATCCAGATATACCCTGTCTGTCTCCTCGCCCACTATTATAATACCTTTGGTATCCTTACTTCCGAATTTAACCATTGAAGGATCACAAATCTTGACCACTTCATCAATTACATTGGTATCGTGAGGAGAGGTGAGCTGCGCTCCATCCTGCCAATAGGCCTTGTAGCCGTTATACTCTTTGGGGTTATGAGATGCTGTAACCATCACGCCTGCATTACATCCGAAATGGCGAATGGCGAAGCTGAGTTCAGGAGTAGGTCTGATGTCATCGAAAAGATATACGGTAAAGCCATTCTCAGCAAAAATTTCAGCTGTAATGCGTGCGAACTCACGGCTGTTATTTCTTGAGTCATAGGCTACCGCCACTTTTATCTGTTCTGAAGGGAATGCCTTTGCTATATAGTTTGCAAATCCCTGTGTAGCCATTCCTACAGTGTAGCGATTCATTCTGTTGGTACCGACTCCCATTATTCCTCTGAGTCCTCCGGTTCCGAACTCAAGATTCTTATAGAAAGCATCTTCGAGAAGTTTTTCGTCACCATCCAACATTCTGAGAACCTCCTTGCGGGTTTCTTCATCATACTGTCCTTTAGTCCATTTCAGAGCAGTTTCCTTGATTATATTATCCATAGGCTTATTTTTTCTACAAATATAAGGTATTTTCAGGTAATCTTGTCGTTCACATTGATTATCTTTACACACAAAGAGACATTGAACTATGAAATCTAACCGGATAAAGTCAGAAGCTTTGTTCAATGATCATAAGTGTGATGAATCCGGCAAGGAGTGCGTATGTTGCCTGCTTCTGATATCCGTGGGCATGTGTCTCCGGAATCATCTCATCGCTGGTCACATAGAGCATTGCACCTCCCGCAAATCCTAACATTACAGGTAGCAGTGTCCTCGAAATATTGCCCAAACCGTAACCCAGCCATACTCCGATTACTTCTAAAATTCCAATTACAAGCGAAATGGAGAAGGTTCGAAGAGGTTTGACTCCTGCAAGCATCAGTGGAGCAATTATAACCATCCCCTCAGGGATATTCTGAAGTGCGATGCCAAGGGTCACACCCCATCCCGACACGTCACTGTCGCTAATGCTCACACCGGCTGCCATTCCTTCAGGAAGTTTGTGTATGGCAATAGCAAGTACAAAGAGCATAATGCGGTTGACAGATGAGTTGTTATGAGCCTCAGGATCCAGACCTGTTATATGGTGAAGATGAGGTGTAAACACATCAAGAAGATTTAAAAATAGCGCTCCTGCCATTACCCCTAATGCGACAGTCCACCAGCTGTCAGACAGCTCGAATGCGGGGAGTATCAGCCCGATGGTGGAAGCGGCAAGCATTATACCGGCACAATAACCCAATACGGTGTCGTTCCATCTGTGAGGGAGTTCTTTTATTACAAATCCTAAGAGTGTGCCTAATATTGTCGCACCGCATAATCCGGCCGCGCTTATCCAAACCTGTTCCATGTCAATGATTAAAACAATTATATGGCTCAAAGATACAATAAAAAAATTGAGGATGACCCTTTAAGTCATCCTCTTTTCATTGTTCTTTTCTGTGCTCCCTCAGGGGCTCGAACCCTGGACCCCAACATTAAGAGTGTCGTGCTCTACCAACTGAGCTAAGGAAGCGTCCCAAATGCGGATGCAAATATACGACGTTTTTTGATATTTGCAAAATTTTCCGCATTTATTTTTCCATTATTTAATATATTTTGAAACTACCTCTTCCATTTCTTCAGCGCCATGGAATCCCCTCTCGAGGATAGTTCCATCTGGACCGATAAGCATTAAGTGAGGAATACCGTCAATCCCATAGATATCTGTAGGAACAGTACCGGCATTATTGATATGTTTCCAGTCCATTCCAAGCTGACCGGCTACCTCAATGGTATGTGACTGAGGTTCTCTCTCCCATACTGCAATACTCAGAACTTCAAGGCCTTTATTTTTGTATTTTTCGTAGATAGGCTTGATATTCTTTATCTCCTGGCGACAAGGTCCGCACCATGGAGACCAGAAATCAACCAACACATAAGCACCTTGACCTACATAATCTGAGAACTTCACAACCTTTTTCAGTGGCTGTGGATCAGTACTTCTGTCGTAACCATAGACATGTTCCACTTCGAAATCCACGAACTTGGTTCCCGGTGCTGTCTTGCTGCGTGAATCAATTGAATTTCTAAGATAGTTAACATACTCGTGAGAACTTATAGGCTCTTTGAGGGAATCGATGATTTTGATGATTGATGCTTCGTCGGGGATTAAAGAAAGTGCCAATAGTGCGATACCGTTATCACTGTTTCTTTTTGCAAAATCAACGACGAATTCATAATAATCACTTTCACTCATACCTTCATACGACATTGTGTAGAAACTGTCTATTTCTGACATAAGGCTTCCCGGCTGGGTGGTCAGCGATATGCTGCCTTCTTCTGAAATGTTAACATCCACTTTAGTTCCATCGGAGATAATCTGTGCGTAGTCAACCAACTTCTCTTCATCAGTGAGTGTAACGACATAGCCTAAATTAATCTTGTCAACTGGCAGTGAAAAAGATGCCTTGCCATCTGAGATACTAAGTACGGTATCTATCTTCAGACCTTCGTAAACGACACCTACTTTAGTGGGGGTGGATCCTGCAACAGTAAACAATAATTCTGTAGACTTATTGCTACTGCAAGAGACAGGAATGACACAAGTCATGGCCATTGCCAACAAACAGATAAGAATTGATTTACTCTTCATAATAATAATTGTTTATAAAATACTATCAAGTTCACATTTAAGGTTTTCCGCATCTTTGAAAAGCAATGCAATAAATCCCTCACGGGCTGCTGCTTCGACATTTGCAATGCGATCATCTATGAAGATTGACTCATTAGGAAGAATGGAAAACTTTTCGCATAGCCTGCGATAGATTGCAGGGTCAGGCTTAATCATCTTCTCCTCACATGAAATGAGCATACCATCGAGCAAAGAGAAAATATCATACGCCTTAAGAACATCGTAAATACTTTCGCACCAATTAGTCAAACCCAAAAGCCGGTATCCCCTCCCTTTCAAATCTACAAGGAGTTCTCTCATTCCAGGAATTTCACCGGTAATTGCATCTATATACCTATCCAGCATAAGATGCAACTGAGGGGCAAACTCAGGATGGAGTTCCTCCTGCATCCTGATGAAATCTTTGAAAGGCATATCTCCTCTGTCTGAGGGAATATTAAACTCTTCAGCTGTTATAATGGAAAGATATCGTGATTCTTTTTCCTTGTCTCCGTCAAAGAGAGAGGAGGCATAGACATTGAAATCGTAGTCTACCAGAACCTTACCAAAGTCAAATACTATATTCTTTATCACGTCTGATAGTCCCTTACTGATTCAACAGTGATTTTATCTTATCTTTCATTTTGTCGAAATGCTCCCTTTCAAAGCCAACAGCCATATCCACCACCTTGAGATTTTTATCTACAAGATAAGACCTGGGAATGGATTTGTCCGCAAAGAGATTAAATACCACTCTGTCAGGATCGGGATAGAGAGGGAATGTAAACCCCTTTTTCTTATTGTATTCTTCCAACTCTTCATCCGAGTGCTCCCGTCCTATGACAACGAGAGAAAAACTCTCATTTTCAGAAAGCAGTGGAACCAACTCTTGTTGAACTGCAGCCAATTCAAGCTGACAGGGAGGGCACCATGTAGCAAAGAAGCATATAAGAGTAACCCTACCATTCAGATCCTCGGAATCCAGGGAACCGTAATTATCACTCTTCAACGAGAACGAAGGGATTCTATCTCCTGTCGAGACCTTCTCCCTTTCAGCAGAGGAACAACCGACCACAAACAGGGAAACAAGCGAAAGAACAGATAATAAGACTGTAAAAACCTTTCTCATATCCTATTTGCTATTTTTGCGAAGTTCGTAGGCCTTGAGAGTATTCTTCATAAGAGAAATTATGGTCATAGGACCTACACCTCCCGGAACAGGGGTTATATACGAAGACTTGGGTGCTACCGAATCAAATTCCACATCTCCTACGATTCTGTATCCCTTTTCGTTATCGGCGGGAACACGTGTAATTCCTACATCGACAATCACTGCTCCATCCTTGACCATGTCCCCTTTGAGAAATTCAGGAATACCAATTGCAGCAATTATTATGTCTGCATCACGGGTATATTTCTCAATATCCTTTGTCCTGCTATGACAGATGGTCACTGTGCAGTCGCCATATTTTGACTTCTGAGAAAGGAGATTGGCAACCGGACGGCCGACAATATTGCTTCGTCCC
>JAQXKS010000009.1 GCA_029010575.1 Bacteroidales bacterium
ATTACCGAAACATGTGAATTGACAGATGCCGCAAAAGCCGGTAACTCATGGCTTAATGTAGTGTGCAAAGAATTGGATCTTCTTATTGAATCAGCGAAGAAGAAATATGCAGATAGGTTTTCGTTGAGTGACATACTTGCACCTTTAATGCGCCCTCCATTTGGAATGTTTGCCAACCCTTCTAATTACGCGATTCTCGGATTTGCTCTTAGAAAACACAAAGACGACCTTTTCAATCCAAGTACATCTCAGCCTGTCGGTGATGAGAAACTCAATGATATGATTGAAATTCTGCTCAAGATGTGGGATGGAGGAGTAAGCGAACCAAGTAACAAACTACTTCTTCGTTTCGGTTCTGTGGAAGAACGTAATCTGACAAGCCTTCTGGGCGAGGTCTTTAACTTGAGTATAGTCAGAAGCGTAAGCATGAGTGATTTGAAGAGTCTTACATACGCAAAGTGGTGTATTACAGAGTTTTGCAAGCAGGTTGCTAGATATCCGCTGTGGTCACTCCTGTATTGCGATAAGATCAAGGAAAAAGAAAATTGCAAGAAGGCTATAAGTGACCTGATATCATTGTTCAATCAAGATAGTTATTCTCTTCCGAAGATAAAGGAATTGCTTAAGGAGATTAAAAATGATCAGATTGACTTATATGTTCTTCTGACGAACAATCAAAATTACAAGAATGGTTTCAATAATTTCATACATAGTATTGAGGAGGTTGAACTAAAAGAAGAGTGGCTTGATGAACTAGAGGAAGACTTGTCTCATATGCAGTCGGAAATAGCATTCCGAAGGGAAGAGGATGTGAAGTCTCGTGTAATGTCATTCTACATCAATAAGATTAAAACTCCAGCGCATCCTGTATCTCCACCAGTTAATCCATTCGATCCGGATCAGCCTGTAGTTCCTGTGACACCGGTATTTGTTCCAGCTCAGGACCAGATAAGAAAGGCTAAGAATCTTGTAAGGGAGCAGACTATGCCAAGCATGATGTGGCAGAAGGTGGTCCTGGATATGATTGAGAGTCATCCTGAAGTTTCTCAGTTTGTGATTGATTATCTTGGCAGTTAAAAGTCTAAGCATATGGATTCGGCAGAGAAAGTGATTGTTTTCAATTCGTTTGAAGACCTGAAAGAAGAGATAATCCGTGATAGGGATACTCGTGATATGCTTGCTCAGCGTTATGCTGTACGCTTCATAATGCTCAACAACTTCAACGAATTCAAGAAGTTGGCAAAGTTCATGGCTGATATAGATGTTGAGCCGATGGATTTAGAGAACCTTATTTGCGAAGGAGAGGATGACGAGTGGATTACAAAGGATACATTAAAAGATGCCATAAAATCGTGTAATGAGTCCACATTTGTAACTCCATTCTCTGAATTGGTACGTTTTTATAATGATGATGATTTTAGAGGATTTTTTAATGAGATAATGCTTTTGGAGGATATCCATAATCCTCAGAAACGTATTTATGTGCCGCTGATTGGACTACAAAATCGTTTTACAGATTTCCTGAATCATTTTGCGCGTATAAAAGAAAGTGCTCCAATATGGCGATATGATGCAGAAGCACAGTCTGTGGAGGTGTTCTTTGCAAAGTATAAAGATTTCACATTGCCGAATGGTGCTGTTCAGTGTCAGTTGGATTCCTTAAGAGAGTGGCTCAAGTTCTGGAAGGTTCAGGCCCCTCAGGAGAGAATCGTATGTACATCGAGGCCGATTGCTGCAAAATACAAGTATTCAAGGCCAGACAACATTTTCAACTTTACGAGGATTGAAAATGCTCACAAGTTTATGACTTGCTTTTTGGATCTTAATTTCCCATTCGAGTACAAGGATGCTGATAAGGTATTTTGGGAGGATATGTTGAAACATGTTGACAAATCTGCCTTATCATCGTTCTCTTTCAGATCATTTGTTCCAGCGTACTTTAATCGTGTAAAGTTTGATGCAGGAGATATAATTCAAGAGTGGTCAGATGTTGAGAATCGTGCATTTGACCGTTGGTTGTTAATGAATTATATCTTACATACAGAGTTCGGAGAAGAATATCCCTATATCCGTTTGTGTGTAGATGCAATAATGGATCTTACTGATGCGAACGAGTTGATTAAGATGATAGCGACACGTATCGTGTATAATGTACCTGCAAATCTACGTGAACAGTATGCCGAGGAGAGGAGAAGAGTCATAATTTACAACCATATGATTTTTGAAAATGTGTTGGTCCGCAGTGAACAGGATTGGCTATTTGAGAGAACCAAGGAGATATTTCAGGAATCAGGCGACTTGCATCAGGCAATTGACATCTGTACCGGCATATTTGATTTTGAGAAGAAACTTTTGATGGGGTGGTATATTTATCATCCTGAAAATAAGCGACTTCAGAAAGCAATTAAGGATTTCTATCCTGATTTCGATGCTTATTGTTTGACGAAAATGCCTTCTCACTTTGATTCTTCTAATCAATGGGTGATAGAATATATCAAGCAATATAAGCAGGCCAAGATGGAAGATAAATATCTGTCAGGAATTAATGAGATTATAAAGACGAAAAATGCAACAGCTTATTCATTCTATCAATGGTATTATGAATTTGACAGTTCTCATAATGTGTTGGCAGAGATGCAAAGCAACCCACTTTATCGACCAGACAAAGTATTTTGGATTGATGGGCTTGGCGTGGAATTTTTATCATATATTTTGTATGTCATAGAACAGGAAAAGAGCAATCTTAAGGTAGTGCGATCACAGATAACACGATCTGACCTGCCATCATCAACGCACCATAATAGATTTGAAGGAGAGAATGTGGCTAAATTTGGTGAGTTGGATGAGTTGGGCCATGATTCTCACGGATACAGGCATTTTGATACTTTAATAGAAGAATTGCAGGTAATCAGGAAGATTGTACAGGAAATTGTCAGCACGAGCAAGAACGAGAAATGTACTGTAGCGATTGTGTCTGACCACGGGTTAAGTTGTCTTTCTCGTAAAGCGCCGTCGAAGAAGTATGACGGAAAATTTGAGCACGAGGGAAGATACATAAAGACAAGTGATGATGCTATTTCTGATTCAGATTATCTGGTTCACTTGAACGAGAGTGAAGGACAGAAGTATAAGGTTGCACTGACACATTCATCACTTTCTAAGATCCCTACTCATCAGGTACATGGTGGATGCACTCCTGAGGAGGTACTTGTACCGTTTATACTGCTCTCTAATAAGGATGTGGCTTCTAATGTTATCAGTTATAAGATTGATGCCGTTGATGAGGATATTATGCTGTCTAATCCGCTTGTGAAGGTGTTTATTATACCTGAGCCTGCTGGAGTTTCACTCACTTGCGAAGGTAAGACATACAAGATGAATCGAATCGGCACACATTGGACTGCTGAACTTGAGGGAATTACAGAAGGTTCGCATTTTATTGAAGTGAAACCTGAGGGGGCTGGCGGCAAGGAAATGAAAATCAATGTCGTGGGAGTCAGTGGTAATATGGATATAGATGATATGTTTGACTTATAGGAATGAGTGATATAGGAAATAAAATTAAGGAGGTGTTCGGCTCAGCTGCCGTTTATAAGGATCCTGCAAATTACGAGGTATTTAATGGAAGAAATCTGCCATCCTTTGTCAAGGATTATTTGATTTCCACGCATATTGCTCCTGATGGGTCTTTCAGGCGAGAGGCTTTGACAAAGTTCCTTGATGCACATATCCCTAAGGATAATAGTGCAATATTGGCTCGCCTTAGAAGAGGTGAAACATTAACTTTGCTTACTCGCTTCGTGGTCTCGACAAGTCTAGCTCAAAACAAGACAAGTTTTCAGATACCTGATATGGGAATCAAGGCAACTGATACTCTCATTCCGGATTATCTTATAGAAGAGTATCCTGACGACTTGATCGATGGTGAGAAATGGGGCATAATGAAGATTGTTTATATTGCTCCTTCAGAAGGTGCTCG
>JAQXKS010000010.1 GCA_029010575.1 Bacteroidales bacterium
GCCGCCGACCTCAAAAGTAATGTCACCAATCTCAAAGTCTGAAATCTTTGATGAATATACAGTTTGCTTCTGCTTCATCCAAGTCAGGAACATCGTCTCACGGATTGTTCCCTCATCAGCCTTATCAAGACCAAGGGCATAAATGATATTGGAATTGTCCAGATAAAGTTTCTCAACCTTCTGCAATATGCCGTCACCTGTTGACTTCTCACGCAATGCATTGAAAAGTCCGGACTTCTCCAAATACTTTATATAATCAGGAAGAAGATTCCTGCTGATGTCAAGATCTCTAGCTAAGTTAGAATGGTTCGGCTTATAAGGTACGGAGTGAGCGAGCATATACATAAGCTTCTTAAATTTCGCTGCAGCTGCAACTGTCATCTCAGCGTATCTTGGAATATCATCCTCGACCGTCGCATTGAGGGCCTGCTTCAACTTGATCAGGAAATCCTCCTCAGTAAAATATGGATAACAGCCGTGATGCAGATACTCCTGGTAATACTTAATCGGTCTATGCTCTCCATATGGAAAGTCCACCTTTCCTGCCAGAATATCCTCCAACGAAGACGGCTGAAGGCTCCATCCCTGAGAGATATTCAGGTACTCTCTGAATGACAGGACAGGCAGAGTATACTCGATTGTTCTTCTGCTCAAGTCCGCCTTACCACCTTTCTTGAGATCCAGAATTGAGCTACCCGAGTAAACTACCTGCAGAAGAGGCAACTGATCATAAATCATCTTAATCTCCGTTGTCCATCCTGCATATTTGTGTATTTCGTCAATGTACAGTTTCTTACCGCCGCGCTGAAAGAATGCCAAAGCAAGATCATAAATCCTATGACCGGCAAAATAGAAGTCATCAGCCTGAACATACATAGACTCCTCTATCTTGTCATGCATCTTGATGTGCTGGAGTATCATCGTTGACTTTCCGACACCTTTTTGTCCCAGGATTCCGATTAATCTATTCTTCCAGTTAATGGTATCATGAAAGGATCTGACATAGTTTACTGGAGTCAGATCAAGCATAATTCGATATGTTTGAAGTAAAGTATCCATAACTTTGCACATTATTTAATGCAACAAATATAATAAATTGCACTGACTTTAGTGCAGTTTATTACAAAATTTGCACTGTTTTATTAACAAACCACTCAAAAACGCCGAGTGCGTCCTTCTTGATTGTATTTCAAATATCAGAATAGGGTTTCACTTTAAGTTAAAGCAACTAAATCAAGCACACTATGAGTCAGAAGCACGCATACACAACAGCCGATTACCTGAATTGGGAGTCCGCTACTGCCCTTGTCCGTAAACTATATCGCAATGGAGATTACAGGATGAGCCTGTTTATCGGCTGTGGCATATTCTTCGGTCTGCGAGTCTCAGACCTTCTCTCTCTGACTTGGAATCAGATTCTCAATGGAGAGGAGTTCGTTATCTATGAAAAGAAGACTGACAAGAGGCGTGTAATCTGTATCAATGAAGGCTTTCAGGCTCACGCTAAGGATTGTTTCAACGCCCTTGAAATTAAGGATGTAGAGGAGTGCTGTTTCCTCAACCGATATGGTAGCCTTATATCATTGCAGATGATTAACAGACACTTCAAAGCAATAAAGGTCAAGTATCAATTAAAAATAAACAACTTCTCAACTCACTCTCTCAGAAAGACTTGGGCAAGAAAAGTGTATGAGAATGAGAACGCTCAAGGACGTGGTGATATGGCTCTCTTGAAATTGAGTGAACTGATGAATCACAGCAGTCCTGCCATCACAAGACGCTATATAGGTCTTAGACAGCAGGAACTAGGTGAAGTCTATGATTGTTTAAGTTTCTAAAATAATGGCGACCTTTTGGGGTCGCCACATTTTATATTATCTGTATTACTTCTTCATATACTTTTGGAATGTCTTTAAATTTTATGCGAAATTTTGTGCCGTGATTATGTCCTGTACGTGCATCGAAATCGACATATATACATCCCTCTTCAACAGCATTTATAAATTTATCCATATTGACACGCTTCAACATCAATACTTTATTGTAATGAAAATACTCTTTACCACCCTCTCTTTTGACGTCAGCAAGGACATAGAAGCAATTTAACAATTTGATACCTGCTTTAGTATAAATGTCGTTAAATCCCCAATATGGAAGCACTTTAAATGGACCAAGACCAACCCTCTGCTGTACAGTCTTTAACCATTCATTGTGTCTCTCTGAACATTTAGTACTATCGAATATAAACTCAATCCTTTGTTCAGTTCTATTAACGTTTAATTTGAAACCTCTATCTGTAAACGAAATAGCATTTGTTGTGCTTCTAAATGACTTTTCATCAACTGCATAGCCATTCATACCTGCTCTCTTGTGTTTCCATCCATATAAAGGAAGCAACATATTTGGAACGAGCGATGCTGCACGTGGCGATGGCTCAACGTGGCACAATGTCGTAAGAGAAGATGTAGTAGCCCGTTGTGATTTTAGTTCCCACTCAGCCGCATTGGGGATAGGGAGGTTGTTTTCAGGAATCCCCAACAAGTCTTCTAAAATGTTTCCAACAGCACCATCATTACCCCTTCTGTAATTCTCTATCCAACCCATTGCCTCTATTTCCTTAAATTTGGCAATAAGTTCTTCTTTTGTAATAAGTTGCAATTTAGTTGACATTTCTATAGAATATAAAGAGTAATTAAAATAGTGTAGGATTACTATTGTCTTTTGGCAAGTCTAATTCTATGCCGCGTGCAAGTTTAATTCGATTTTCTGCCGAATTGCAATATGTCTGAGATAATTCTATGCCAATGTAATGACGATTTAACCCTATGGCAGATACTGCTGTCGTTCCACTTCCCATAAATGGGTCCAATATAACCTGAGCCGTAGTACTTCCAATAATCCTATCAATAAGAGCCACAGGGAATGGTGCTGGGTGTGAATTGTTGGTTTCTTGCATAAATTCCCACACGTCACCTACTCCACCTGCCTTCTGAGCCAATTTAAATCCTTTTTTAGCAATTAGATAGATAACCTCATATGTTGGGAGAAAGTATCCGGGATTAAAATTGATACCACCTTTACGCTTCCATATAATAATCTGTCTAACAGGAAAACCTTGAGTAATTTCGTGTCTATCTTGAATCAGTCCCCCTTGAACTCTCCACTTATGGTTATAGAAAATTGCACCATCATCTTTTATTAGGCGCATCATTTCTGTAAGACAATCTCGTTGCCATTGACAATACATATCATATGGCATATTATCGTCATAATCAGCATATCCATTACAGAGTGCAGCTCCTGCCCATTTCCCTCCTCTACCATCCTTCATTCCGTTACCTGTGCTATTCTTAAGGTTGTACGGAGGTGAAGTTATGACAATATCGCAACAGCCATCAGGTAGTTCCTTCATAATTGAAAGGCTGTCTCCACAAAATATCTTATCAATATAGTCTGTAATCATACCTGCAAATTTAATCATTTTAATTGTTGATGCCTATCATATTTCACCTTTATTATTAGTGAAACCACCAACTAACTGAAAATAAGTGCAGAGACCTTAAATAGCCCCTACACTCATTTCAATTTTATACAAGGCAGCCAAATGTGAAACCTACCATCTCACTTAAGAGCCGGAAATTAAGCCGACAACAACATCCACACTTTGGTGCAATATACTCCAATCCGAGAACAAAACTAACATCTGCTCCTCATCGCATCATTCACAAGGGAGTTTATCGCTTTGACCGCAATCTTATCATCTGTGAAGCCATACAAAGATTTGTAAGTATCGACCGCCTTCCAAAACAACGTATCATCTTGAGGTAACCTACCCATACACATATCCGCAAGGTCAAGTGCGTAAGTTTCAAGGCACTTACGCATATAATCACCCATACTATACTCTTCCCCTTTAATTTCACGCCTTTGTGGAGTTGAGGTTGCTCCTTCTGTACGATTGGATGCTGAGGAAGTAACTGAACTACCACTAGACTTGGAGTACAACTGAGATTTACCCGCCTCATTGTCAGCCGTAACAACCGATGTATCATTGGTAGATGATGAACAACGTTGTAACTGTATAGTATCCTTTTCCAATTGTTCACGATTTGCCTTATTAGATTTGTAATTGAAGAACCTGAAGAACTCTATTGGAGGTTTAATAGTGCTCAGAGTATTTGGGGTTGAAATGGCATTTTCATTTACTTTTTCATTAACATCTACATTCTCATTATCCTCTATATTTACCTCTACATCTACTTAAGGGGTTGATTTTGGGGTTGTTTATCCTTGCTTGCATTTTTATTACCCTTTAGAGCACCACCATTTTACCATACATTGCCCCTTTCTTACCATTTTCAACATAGGCTTCATACCGCCGGCGTGCAGCTTCAAGGTTTGGTTTTGCCCTCTCCAATATGATATTGACAAAAGGACTTTCACTTTCTTCTTCTATGCCATCCAACGCATAGTATCTTATTCTCATCGTGCACTCTCTGAAATCTTTATCGTTGAGGTGCTTCATTGCCTCCAAGAAGGAGTCGTACATCACGAATGACCGCTTATTCTCATTTTTACTAGCCATTACATATTTATATTAAACATCTTATCATAAGCTGCACTAACACCATTAGTACAGCTGGACATCAGTCCTATAGTATAATAACCCTACTGAATAAAAAGTCAAGAGGGAATTTAACTCCACGGCAGATTTGCAGGGTCGGGAACTATATCCCTCAACTTCCACAGACGGGACAAGTCACGAAGAAACTCGTTCAAAAAAAGAACATCATAGAGTACAAAAAAAGAGGCTGACTAATCGGTCATATTGACTTTAGTCAGCCTCTTTTTGTCTCTTGTTCAAGAAAAGCCGGAGGTCAGTTCTTGAGATAATATGTTACGTATGTCACCACTCGTACACGCTTGATATGAGGGGTATTGCTATCCCTGTTCTCTATTGAGAAAGTACCCTGGCTTGCAGATTTGATCTTGCCCAGACTGCTGCCTGAATCCTTGGCAAACTTTTCAGCTGCCATGCGCGCATTCTTGGTGGCCTCCTCAATCATAGACGGTTTAATGTCATTGAGTCCCTCATACTTAAACTCTATAGGATTATTCCAGTTATTGGAATCAAATACAATTCCCTCCTTGATCAGTTCTGACTGCTTTTTCATCAA
>JAQXKS010000011.1 GCA_029010575.1 Bacteroidales bacterium
GTCAGGCCAGACTTTTGCCGCCGGCTTCCTTCAGATTCCACCTCACGATGGACACCCTTGCCCTTGGCTATATGCTTCCCGTCATTAGGGCGCATTCGGGACTTTCACCCGTTAGAGCATGCCCATGCTGGGCGTACTAAAATATAACCCTTGACCTGCGCCAAGGGTTATCTGTATCGATTAATATCTATAACAGATATTGAACGCCTCTTAAATTATCCAACAACTCTTCATCAGATTCAGATTCAACAATATAATTGTTTATTTTTGTAATAAACTCATATTGTTGCGACATCCAACCTTGACAATAATTAAATTCCAAATCGCAGAAAAACACCATTTCTTGAGGAGACAACTGCTCACCATTATCGCCCTTGGAACGATATCGATGAGTAACAATCCAGCCATTATTTTCTGCATCATATAAATTTTCAGCAGCTAATCTAAGATCTTGGACTTTTGATTGTAACTTCGCCGTTGATTGTTGTAAATTAGTTTTAAGTTTTTTGTATTCTGCTTTTGCACGGTTATATTGTCCTCTCTGAAAATCTGAATAATAGTAACCATCTGGCTCATAAATCATCTCCATCCATGATTGAGCATGTTCTACATTTAACTCAAGAGTTCTTATTTTTGAGTCCAAACTTGCCACCTCTTTTGTCAGCTCCAAAATATCTTCAATTTTTGACACATTAACCCTTGTGCTATCAATTTTTGTTGAGATAGATTCATAACTATCAGGGTAAGTTAAATAATCTTTAATACAATCCGAAACTAATTTTTCAGCTCGTTCTTCATTAGTTGGCGCGCAAGAGGCAATTAGTAACGCCACTGTGCAAAATAATAGATGTAAATTTTTCATCTTATTTTAGTATTTAAGGTTAATAGATTCTCAATTTCATTGTAAAGTTAATTAAAATTTTTAGTACATGACAAAATTTTAAAAATCCGTCGTAAAATATTTATTATCAATTAATTATATTTGCTAAAGACCTCGAAATTTCGTAACCTTAAGGTATATAACTCCCACATTATTACCATGTTACGAAACCTCGAGGTCCCGCACAAAAGTAGTGAAATTTTCTCGGTAATCCTACCGATATTCAAAGTATCCATCAATCTCGCCCACATCAAATGCCTGACCATGCTGCTCGGAGCACTCTGCACCGTGCAGACCGTATGACTTTCCAAACTGGCAAGGGCATTTGACAGCAAGGCCTCACGGGAATCCAGCTTCCGCCGCATCCAACGCTTCATGTCGCAGATGGTCCTGGACCTGGATGCCGTTGCGGGGTATCTCAAGTCGAGCCTCCCGTCCGATGGTCCATACACGCTCACGATGGACCGCACGAACTGGAAGTTCGGAGAGGTGAATATCAATGCGTTAGTTCTTGGCATAGCTTACGATCATATGTCGTTCCCCATCCTGTTCAGACTGCTGCCAAAGCGGGGAAACTCCAATTGCAAGGAACGAATCAATATCATGCAGCGGTTCATCCGCCTGTTCGGTCGTGACAGTATCAAATGCCTGGTAGCGGACCGTGAGTTTGTCGGTAATGAGTGGTTCAAATGGCTCAACGACAACGCTATCCAGTACCATATCCGCATCCGCGACAACTTCTGGGTGGAAGACCCAAGAACCAACAGAAAGATACGGGCCCAGCACATCTTCGCCAATCTCAAACATGGAGAGGAACGCGTCCTGTACCGTATCTATCGTGTCTGTGGTGAACTCTGCTATCTGTCCGGTGCCGTTATCAAGGACAAGACCGGAAAGCCGGAACCGCAGATCCTCGTTTCCTTTTGCCGCCCGGAGGAATCCCTCCCGGCATATAAGGAAAGATGGACTATCAAGACCATGTTTAAGGGTTTGAAATCCAGCGGATTCAATATCAAGGACACGCATATGGTTCATATCAATCTTATCGAGCAACTCTTCGGAGTTGTCATTATTGCCTACACCTGGGCCTACTGTGTTGGTATTGCCGCCAACATCAAAGTCAAGGCTGTCAGGGTTCTCAACAACGGGAGGCGTGCAATCAGCCTTGTCAAGTACGGTCTGAACTTCATCGCTGACGCTCTCCTCAATCCTTTCAGACCTAGTAAAATCAATGTGTTTGTTTTTTTGTCATGTACTTAGAAAATTACTACAAACTCGTCAAGCGATGGGGTTAACCTGCTCCTCCGGCTGCCATTCGACAAGCAAGACGATCGCCTGATATTGCTCTTTGGTCAGAACCGAATTAGTATCGTCCGAGCACTCGTATTTCCACGGCAGTTCGTAGACGGAACCTTCTTTCTGATAGCCCATATAGTTGTGATAAGAGTCGGGAACCAACCGTACATAATCCTCTTCGAGCAGGATTCTCAGGAGCTTCTCTGCATCATATATCAGCAGCGGTGCCCCGGCCTTATACAAGGCTGTGGCCACTTCGATGGCCAATCCGGCATTGGCAGAATAACTGTTGGAAACAACAATTTTCCACCCCTGTTGCCGGTCGTGTGAGGCAAAGATATTTAGACGTGAAAGTCCAAGTTCTCCGTAATGGTCAGTTGCGAACCGCATGAAATCATCCGGACTGTCAATGTCGTACATTTCCGTCACGTCCACGAACTTCTTCCGCTTGTAATAGACTACATCACGTAGTTCTTCAGGAACATACTGCAGATCTGTATGAATACGTCCCCTAAGTCCCCGCTTCCGGTGATAAGCCTCATACACCTCGTTGGCAATGCGGAAATAGGTGCAATACTTTCGTATAGTCATGGTTTCCAAAAGAGGGGCAGAAAGCCCATGCACCGAGTCCTCCAATGCCTTGATGGCCGTTTCCCGGTCTTCCACCTCAATTTTGAAATTAGGCACTATGCGGTTGAATTCCTTTTGTGAAATCCGTCCTATACGCTGCTGGTACGGAAGGTTATGCGTCACGTAATCGTTGAACCCGTCAGGATTCGCGACAACGACATCAATCATCCGTTGCAGATAGTCAAAGAGGCGGGTTAGGGTCTCCCTGCACCACATATCATCTGGTTCTGCATCCGTACACTTAGGGCAATTCGTAATGATAAAACAGGTATGCTTCCGGTCCGTAACACGGATTGACCGGGAATCCCCGTATCGACTTGAAGCGACATGGAACCACCTGGTCTCCATCGGGTTGAATGCAAGCCAATCAGCAAGGAACGCTTCTCGACTGTCATATTCCCCCGAAGTGATCAATTCCTCGGTATACCCCCACTCTTCCAGCGTAGGCCGTGGCACTTCGATATGGAATCCCCGGTACTCATCGTCGCCCATTACGGCCAGTCGATCAAACTGATGTTGAATCTCAACCATCCGTTCAAGCATATCGTTACCAATGACAATCTCCCATTGACGGCTTTCGCCCAACGCCTCCAAATGCGAGGCATTCAGGCCGACCTCCTTCGCCAAATCGGCAAGGAGCTTTCTGTCTATGATCTTTCTTTCGTTCATTTATGTATGTTCATTAAATTTCAATAAACCTGTATTGTATCTTCATCTTACTGTTCTCCTTTCCTTGATTGTTCAATCTGTTTCCCTATGATTGCCTTCACTTGCGCGAATGAAACCGGTGTGAAATCGTTGTTGTCCACTCCGACATCATATTGTATCGGAAGAAGCATACTCAGTCGCGGTGCATCCTTTCCGGTATTGTTCATTCGGGTATGCACGTGTCCGAAAAGCTGCCAGGTGTCATCGTATGAGCCGCCATAGCAGAGGAACGGACAGTGATTCAGATAAATCCTCTGTTTATCCACCTCGATATACATCTGCATCGTTATCTGCTCGAAGTATTTCGTGTAATTCTGCCTCAGGTTCTTGATGTCGTGGTTGCCGGAAATAAGGTATATTTTCCCGTTCAGCCTGTTCAGTACGTTTACCCATTCGGCAGAACCGCCCAGACAGAAATCACCCCGGTGAAACACGATATCCTCCGGACCTACCACTCAGTTCCAATTGGCAATAATTGTTTCATTCATGTGCGACACATCCTTGAAGGGCCTGTTGCAGAACCTGATGATATTGGTGTGGAAGTGGGTGTCAGATGTAAAGAACACCCTGCT
This sequence comes from Bacteroidales bacterium, assembly GCA_029010575.1. Classification (GTDB taxonomy): domain Bacteria; phylum Bacteroidota; class Bacteroidia; order Bacteroidales; family UBA932; genus Coprenecus. The sequence continues at coordinate 4,087 of JAQXKS010000011.1, forward strand.
TCCGTCAAATATATAATTCATAATCTTTTCATTCATGCGCATCACTGCGCGGTTAATAATACATTGCATTCTGCCCGTGGACGGAATTGACGGAGAAGAGCACATCGTGCGAACGTCACCAACAGGCACAAAACAAAAACCGTCGATAAGTTTGGTAAGGACTCTCCGACGGTTTTCATTTATCGTTTCAGCGGGATACCAGCATCATCGTATCCACGATGTTCTATCAGACGTTCGTCGGAAAATGTCTCCAAAAGTATAGAATGCTCCAATGCCAGAAGTATGGACACACAACAATCTCTCAAGACATTTTATGCCTCTATCCGATACGGTGTTCCAGTTATTCATTCTTCTTTGCAGCATTGTAAGCTTTATGGCTATACTCATTTACACCGCAAAATTAATACTTTTATCCTATCTTTTAAAGATTCCGCGGGCATGGAATAGCAGAAATTAGAAGCACGCTTGCAATCTTTTCATACCCAAATCTTTAATGGGGCTCATTACATCGCCAAGTTTATTGATAATATTTCCGTAGTCAACAATTAACAGTACAACTTCTGCTAAATGCAATCCTTCTATAATGTCTATCTGTACATTTACATCCTCATCCCTATGAGCATCTATCCCTTTTCTAACACGAGTTAATTCTGCAGTGTTTCTCGCTCTAAACTTAGTAAGCTCTTTTCTTACGGCAGCAAATACCTCATAGTCATAACTTGGGAAAGAACGATTAATAAATTCGATAATATAGCCAGTAGCATCAACCAACTTTTTTGAAGTTTCATATATCGCCGTATAGGCTGACTTAATAACAGTTCGTTGCTCCCATTCATCAACATCTTCAACAGACAAGCGTTTTAAATATTCCTTCATTTCAATACTGGCCATTTGAATATGCCCCATTGTATTCCATATAAGTAGATTATCTTTAAATGCAGACTTCTTGGTTTCATAGATAGGCAAAGAAGCTAAACTACACTTTTTCATTTGCGCTTCACAAACAGCAATATTGTTCTTGCAATGACTTATACTTTGACGTATTTGTTCGAGACAAGTTTGCTCCATTTCCAATGTTTCGTTGAGTGTATTTTTTAACTCTTTTGCATTATTGCTTATCCGTTGCTCCAGAAAGCTGTCTAAAATACTTTTTTTATATTTCATATATCATTCTATTTTGTTTATTTCATCATTACCATTGGTCTATACCCCTTATTATTACGTAGGAGGCAATCAACAAATAGCATGGAGTGAATCCCGACGCCTATACCACATCCAGGGTCCTGCACCGATGAACTAGTTTGATCAGTTCATCCATAACCATCATCTTCTGATCCAATTTTTCGAGCGGTTACGTATACATAGTACTTCAATATATCAATACTTCGGTAAAAATTTACCGAAGTATTGTAATAATTGGAGCTATTTTCTTACTCGCATCATTAGCTTGGATTAGTATTCTCTTTTTGTCTAAATGTAGTCAATCGTAAAATACACAGAAACACTAGAGTAGCGTGGATCATCCCATAGTCTTGAGGAATATAAAAGGCATGTGCTACATCATTGCGTATGTTATGACCTTTAGCCGTAAACACATACTCAAAAAACTCTATATCTTCCACTCTAAACATCTCCTGCAAGCAATGTTCTCGAAGTAAGTCATCAAGTAGGGCTTGTGAGGTGCCATTATCTCGTACTTTTGTGATACGACCGCCATAGTCTCCTACCATATCACGCAATATACCCTCAAAACGTATGGAAAGTACATCTATGGGCAATCTCCAATCCGTAGACTTCCCTTCCAAAAGACGCTTACACTGTTTAATGAGAGCCTCTATTCCATAGTCAATTTGAGAAAACCATGAAGCAACTACTACTTGATTTAATCTTGCATATTCAATAGGGATACCAAAACAAGTGTTTCTTAAGAACCATTTTTTCAACTTGCTATATGTCAATTGTTTTGTCTTGACTGAATCAAGAATTATAGGAATAATATAATTTTTTACTATATTCATCAGCCATATATCATATTTCTGATACAAGTCAAAGTCTTCACCAGCATTTCGGCTATTTCCATTAATATCCATAACTTTATTTACAAATCCAAGGTCTTCTGCTGTTGATTTGCTTTTGGGCATTAATTTACATATTTGTTCATAAGACGGGAACAAGAAACGAACTGGCATAGAAAGATTTGCCAACAACCAACTTAATTTTCCTTCAAGTAACTCTGTTGCCAAGTCTCCAAAATATTTTTGCACCATTTTATTCGTTTTGCGTTTAACTTTGAAACTTGGTATTACCACATTTTTCTTATTCTCTCGAAACTTCTGCTCTGCGTTGTTTCTCTTCTCACTCAATCCTGCTTTCTGATAGAATTCCATCGCTTTTTCAAGATGATTTTCATTCATAAGAGGTATGGCAATATTATTAGGCTCTGTTGCAGGATCTACCAATAGAGCCATCTCCAGATCCCCTAACGACTCATAGAAGAAACTCAAGTACGGTTTTGCTTTATCTTGAAGTTTTGATGCATAATACAACCCCAACATACAACAATTCTCTCTCCAGCCATCCTTCGTTATAGGGAATAACTCCTTGCATAAACATACTATCTTTTCTGCATCAGTTGTCGGGAAGAATGCTCGCTCCTTGGCAACTCTTACACAAACTAATTTTGTTCGGTATCCGTAGTCTGATAACAAGACATTCCATATTAATCGTGTCGCATCATTTATTCTATACTTAATCCTTTTGGATAGGGACATCAAAATCTCAATAGCATCTTCCGCATATTTAGGATAACCTTCTTTGTCCTTTGGCAACAAAGGTTCTATTGTCTCAATCAAAGCA